>JALZOE010000550.1 GCA_030857325.1 Acidobacteriota bacterium | reverse complement strand
CGGCGTTTCGTCTAACGGAATTTTCGCTGCCTTTCTGCGCCCGCCGAATAAATCGCGCGACATCGAAAATCTGTATTTCGCCGGCGGCGCGACGCATCCGGGCGGCGGTATTCCGCTGGTTCTTCTATCGGGAAAAATGGCGAGCGAGCTAATCGAAAATGCAAAATTAAAAATGCAAAACCAATTTTCTAAAATTTAATTTTGTATTTTCTCACTGGGAGCGCGGGCATCCTGCCCGCAAAGATTGCGTGAACAATCTAAATTAGCCCGATAAAATTCGACGTAGAATTTAATTAAAGATTTGCGAACGCTTCGGCGTTCATTGCGGGCAAGATGCCCGCGCTCCCGATTAAGAAACTCCTTTGATAATAAACATTTGTTTTAACTGCGATATTTACTATTTACGCGCTTTGCGTTTATTATCGTAAAAACGATTGGGAGACGATAAATTTTATGAAATACTGCCCGCAGTGCCAGACCACTTACACGGACGATTTGCTGAAATACTGTCTCAAGGACGGCGCGCCGCTCGGCGAGGTTTTCGATTCAACGGCGTCGAACGCGGATTTCGCCGACGAAAAAACCGTGGCGTCGATTCGCCGGGTCGAGCCGATTACCATTCCGGTGCAGCAAAACACGCCGGTTCAAAATCCGCCCGCGCAAAACCGGCAGCCGGTCGAATCGCCCGTCGTCGCTATGCAATCTGAGGCGAGACGGTCGAAAACCGGTTCTATCGTCGCGCTGACGATTTTGGGAACGCTGCTGTTTCTGGGCATCGCGGGCATCGGCGCGATGCTTTATTTTAGAAATCAAGAGCCGGATGTCGCCGCCAATGTCAATATAGCGCCGGTCAATCGTTCGGTTAATACAAATTCGGCAAACGCTCAAACGTCGAACCTGACGGCAAACCAAAACACGAACGCCAATTTTGCCGACGATTCGCCTTCGCCGACCCCGACCGCCACGCCGCAACCGGCGATTGACCCGCAGCCGGCGGAAGATGTCGCCGCCGAAGTGGAAGATGCCGTCGATGAGTGGAAAAACGCGACGGAAAATCTCGACATCGGCGGGCAGTTGAGTCAGTATGCCGAAACGGTCGATTACTATAGAAGCGGAAGAGTCAGCCGGGCGCGGGTGCGCGCCGATAAAGACCGCGCTTTTGGCGTTTATGACTCGGTGAATATCGACATCTCGAATTTGAAAATTACGCAGGACGAATCGGGCGAAAACGCGACGGCGCTGTTCGATAAGGAATGGAATTTTGAAGGCGACGCGAGTAATTCGTCCGGCAAAGTGCGGCAGCAACTGACTTTCAGCAAAATCGGCGGCAAATGGCTGATTACCGGCGAGCGCGATTTGCGGGTTTATTACGTTAATAATTAAACTTTAATCGTCGTTCAAATAATTACGGGAGATTTTCGCCCTGAAAATACCTGTGAAATCGGAAACCTCACCCAGCGAAAAATTCTCTTTAAGCCCCGCCGGGCAAAAAGGCGTGATGAAAATAGTGCTGAGTGGTAAATGGTAAGTTGTAGATGATAGGCTGTAAATCGTAAATCTGAGCCGAGTGTAAATAACGCCCGTCTTTTTCACTTACCGTTTACCACTTATTACGTTTTTATGAAGGCAATTTCAATTTTAGGCTCGACCGGCTCGATTGGCTGCAACACGCTTAAGGTCATCGATTTTTTGCGGGAGTTTCGCGTCGTCGCGCTCGGCGCGGGGAAAAACGTCGAAAAATTAGCCGGACAAATCTCCGCGTTCGAGCCTGAAATCGTCGCGGTTGAAAACGAAATCTGCGCCGAAAATCTTTTGCGTGAGCTGCACAAAATAAACACGAAACCGCCGAAAATCGAAACGGGCGAAACGGGCTTGATTGCCGCCGCGACGCACGACGAAGCCGAAATCGTCGTGTCGGCAACCGTCGGCGCGGTCGGATTAGTTCCGACTTTGAGAGCTTTGGCAGCGGGAAAAACGGTTGCGCTGGCGAACAAAGAAACGCTCGTTATGGCTGGCGAATTGATGACAAAAACGGCGCGCCTCAATCGAGCGGAGATTTTGCCGGTCGATTCCGAACATAACGCGATTCATCAATGTCTGCGCGGGGAAAAACGCGCCGAAGTCAAACGTCTTATTTTAACCGCGTCCGGCGGTCCGTTTCGCACGAAATCGAAAGCCGAAATAGAAAACGCGACACGCGCCGAAGCCTTAAATCATCCGAAATGGAAAATGGGCGAAAAAATCACGATTGATTCGGCAACTTTGATGAACAAAGGACTTGAAGTTATCGAAGCGCGCTGGCTGTTCGATTTTTCGGCTGCCGAAATCTCCGTCGTCGTC
>JALZOE010000009.1 GCA_030857325.1 Acidobacteriota bacterium | reverse complement strand
TTTCCGAACCGAAAACGGCGCCGTGTCCGGTCATTCCATCCCTGCCAATCATCGCAATCTCGACGGTTCTTCCGTCTTCGAGAATATAAAATTGAGAAACGACCGCATTGACGGGAAAATAAACGTATTCGATTTCGTCTTCCGGCTCGTAAAGGTTGTCGCCCGCGCGAAGCGAAAATTTTTCCAGATGCGGTTGGAGCCGCGCGGCGTCTTCAGCCGGTAAAGCGTCGAGAATCTCGTTGCCGAAACTCGATTTAAGAAGCAGTGATTCGACCGAATTTTGTTTTTTAAATGATTTCGTAACAAACGACGCGCCGTTTCCGGCGTATGTTTTTTCGATTTGCCGACTGTTGATTGAAAATGTCATTATGAAAGTTTCCTAAAAATCTCTCCATTTCTTTTTCGGATTTTCTTTATAAAAGTCGAGAGTTTTTTTCAAAAGGTCTTAACCTGCAAAAGTAAATTAAAGGATGAGTCTTTACAACTCATCCTTTTTCCCCTTGCTCGCCACCTGTTCGGGTTATTCAATTGGTTAAAGCCGAATAATCCGAACCGGATTCCAAATCACAGAAAGAACAGTTAAATTAACCGAAGTATATTATTTATAATCTCACCGAAGAAAAGTTTTGGATATTGGGAATATAAGCGAAGTTACTAGGGAATTTCCCTATATCGGGCAGGAGTTTATCGGGTTTCGGTCAGGGAATACGCAGGGAAAAACAAATTTTTCGAGTTGTCGGGAGCGCGGGCATCCTGCCCGCAATGAACGCGAAAGCGTTTACAAACCGTCGAAGTAAGCTCCGCGTCGAGTTTTGACTACAGGTTTTAGATTGCTCGCGCAATCTTTGCGGGCAGGACGCCCGCGCTCCCGGCGAGTTCAGTTGTTTTGCAGCCAGCCTTGCAGAATGGCGTAGCGCACGATGTCGATGCGGCTGCCCATATTCATTTTTCGCATCGCGTTGGCTTTGTGCGCTTCGACGGTTTTGACGCTGATTTGCATTTTCGCGGCGATTTCCTTGTTGCTCAAGCCCCAGGCGATTTGGCGCAGAACGTCCAATTCGCGTTCGGTCGGCGTTTCTTTGGAAGCGGCGCCGGATTTCGACTGTTGGCGGGCGAATCCGCCGATGACTTTTCCGGCAACCGCCGGGTCGAGATATTTGCCGCCGGCGACGACGGCGCGAATCGCCTGTAAAAGCTCGCTCGACTGGCTTTGCTTTAAAACGTAGCCGGAAGAACCGGCGCGCAGAAGTTCCTGCAGATAACCGTCGTCGGTGTGGCGCGTTAAAGTTAAAATGCCGAGGCGCGGGCAAAGCTGTTTGAGTTTTTTCGTCGCGCTCAAGCCGTTCATCTCCGGCATCGACACGTCCATTACAACCAAATCCGGCTGTAATTCCTGCGCGACGCGAACGGCGGCGCGACCGTCGCCCGCTTCGCCGACCACTTCCATATCGTCCTGCCCGTCGATAATCAGCCGCAAACCTTCGCGGACGGTTTCGTGGTCTTCGGCGAGAACGATGCGTATTTTATTCATCGTTTTATCCATCTTTTTTTGCAAATAAAGCCGGAACGCGGGCGAAAATCGTCGTTCCCCGTTTCGGCATCGATTCGATTTCCAGTTTTCCGCCGACGAGCGCGGCGCGCTCGCGCATTCCGATTAAACCGAGACCTTTGCCGCGCGTCGTCTTGGTTTTCGGGTTAAAGCCTCTGCCGTCGTCTTCGATTATCAGGACGACCGTATCTTCTTGTCTTTCGAGCAGCACGTTGGCGCGGGCGGCTTTCGCGTGTTTGTGCGTGTTGTTTAACGCTTCCTGCGCGATGCGGTAAAGATTCGTTTCGATTTCCGGCGCGAGCCGCCTGTTTTTTAACCCGGAAGTGTGAAGCTCGATTGGGACGCCCGCGTAACGCGACCATTCGCGCGCGTAATTGTTCAGCGCGGCGAACAATCCCAAATCGTCGAGCGCCGCCGGGCGCAGTTCCCACGCGAGAAAATCAACGTCGTTATCAATCTGTTCGGCAATCGACTGCGTTTCGTCAATCCTGCCGCTGACATCTTCGTCGCGGCATACTTTTTTGATTGATTCGAGTTTAAGGCGCAGCGCCGTCAGCTTTTGACCGAGTTCGTCGTGAAGGTCGCGGGCGATGCGCGTGCGCTCGTCTTCCTGCGCGCTGATGAGTTTTTTCAGCATTTCGCGGTCGTATAGAGCTTTTTCGGCTTCGATTTTCTTTGTCTGGTCGCGGCAGATTTTAACAAAGCTCTGCACGCCGTCTTTTTTGAGCAGCGACATCACGCCCGAAGCGAAAAATCGCGAGCCGTCCCGACGGATGTGCCAGCGTTCGTCTTCGGCGTGTCCGGTTTCGAGCGCGCGTTGTATTTCCGTTTCCGGCACGCCGCGCTCGCGGTCTTCGGGCGTGAACAAAATCCGGGCGTTTTGCCCGATAATCTCCTTTGCCTCGAAGCCGAAAACTTTTTGCGCGCCGGTGTTCCACGAATCGACCAGGTTATCGGACGTTACCGTAAAAATCGCGTAGTCGGTCGCGCTTTCAATCAAAAGCCTGGAGCTTTCTTCGGATTCGCGCGCTTTTTGTTTGATATGCCGACGCTCGGTTACGTCGCGCGTCGTCCCGGCGACAATCTCGACCGAGCCGTCTTCGGCAATCAGCGGGCTGAAAATATACTCAAAAATATAGCTTTTGCCTGCTGGACTCGTAAAATGCGTTTCGTCGGACAAGGCTTTTTTGGTGTCGAAAACCTGCCGAATCTGCCGCTGAAGGTTTTCCGCCAATTCCAGCGGATAATCGAGGTCGAAAAAGTTCTTTCCGACGATATACCCGGCTTCTATTTCAAGTAAATCGAGCAGCGACCTATTAGCGTAAATAAAACGCCCGTCGTGGTCGAAGCTGTAGGCGAAATCGGAAATAGCCGAAAGCGGCGCGCTGAAAAGACGCGCCTGACGCTCCAATTCGCGGTCGGATTCTCGTATTTCTTCTTCGAGCCGCTTGTGTCTCGTAATGTCGAGAAACGTTATCGCGACGCCGCTGATACGGTCTTCGCTCGTTCGATAAGGCAGAATGCGCGTCAGAAAAACTCGATTGTCCCGGCTGCGCGCTTCGCGTTCGAGCGGCTGTAGCTTTTCCAAAACCGTTTCGACATCGGCAATCAGATTTTCGTAATCGAGCTTGCCGGTAATGTCCGTCAGAAACCGCCCGATGTCAGCCGGAATCAAATTGAAAATGCCCTGCACGCTCGGCGTGAACAATTTAATTCGCAGGCTGCGGTCGAGAAAAATCGTGGCGATGTCGGTCGAATTTATCAGATTTTGAAAATCGTTGTTCGATTGGGAGATTTCCTCGATTTTTATTTTCAAGTCCTGGTTGACCGTAACGATTTCTTCGTTGACCGACTGCAATTCTTCCTTGCCCGTCTCCAATTCTTCCGCCGACAAGCGCAGTTCCTCGTTCATCGCCTGCAATTCCTCGTTCGACGCCTTGAGTTCTTCGGTTTGATTTTCGTACTGCTCGACCGAAACGCGAAGCTGCGATTTAACGAACGTCAGATTTTCTTCCAATTGGCGGGCAACGGGTTCGTTCGAGGTAAAAACGGCTTCGGATTTTTCCCGCGCCTCCGTGTCCGGCTCGAAAACGACAAGCAGAAAACCGCGCGTCGGGTCGTCGGGGCGCAAAACGGGACGCACCTGAATATTGATAATTTCGTCGCGGTCGTCGATGCGCACCGGCAGATTTCCGGCTTCGACGTTCGTTTGTCTCTGAACTGCCTGGTAAAGCGCCGTTCTTAAATCCAATCTCAATTCCGGGCGAATCAGCTTGAGCAGATTTTGCGAAGGCTCGCCGCCTGCCATTTGCAGGTAACGCCCGGCGCGCTCGGAAAGATGAACGATGTCGTATTCCGAGTTGACGACGATTGACGGCGGCGCGTATTGCTCAAGAAGCCGCCGGTGCAAATCGGCGAAGGAAAGGCGTTCAAGCACGCGATTTTCCCGCTCCTTCGACGTTTCCGGCAAACGCGCGCGGCTGGCGCGAACCTGCGACGACGACACGTTCGACACCGAATACGGGCGGCGCGGCGCGGCGACGGCGCGGCTTTGAAAAACGCGATGCTCCTTGCTGACCGGCGCGTATAAATCACTCGTCCCGTCAATCGATTCGCTTGAGCCGACAAACAGATAACCGCCCGGATTTGAAGCGAAATGCAGCGTTTCCATCACGCGCTCCTGCGCCGCGTGATTAAAATAAATCAGCAGATTGCGGCACGTCGCCAAATCGAGACGCGAAAACGGCGGGTCTTTAGTGAGGTTGTGAACGGCGAACAAAACCATCTCGCGGATTTCGCGCCGGACGCGGTAGCCGTCCTGTTCCCTGTTAAAAAAGCGGCGCAGTCTTTCGGGCGACACGTCAGCCGCGTCGTTTATCGTGTAAAAACCTTCGCGGGCGGCGGCAACGGCGGTTTCGTCGATGTCGGTGGCGAAAATCTGAACCGACGGCGCATCGGGAATGTTTTGTAATCGTTCGACCAGAAGCATCGCAATCGAATACGCTTCCTCGCCCGTCGCGCAGCCCGCAACCCAGACGCGAATCTGGTCGCCCGATGTTTTATCGCACGTGATTTGCGGCAGAATTTCTCTTTCCAGAAATCCGAACGCCTCTTTGTCGCGGAAAAAATTCGTTGCCGAAATCAGCAGATCCTTCAGGAGCGAATGCGCTTCGTCCGGGTTTTCGCGCAGGTAAGCGGCGTAAGCCGGAAGCTCCGAAAGCTGGTGGACGTTTATCCGGCGCTCGATGCGGCGCAGAACGGTGGCGCGCTTGTAATTGGAAAAATCGTGTCCGGTGCGGACGCGCAGGTGAGTGAAAATTTCGCGCAGGGCTTTCTGCTGCTCGTCGGGACGCTTCTCCGATTCGAGCGAAATTTCAATTGTTCCGAGACTTTTTTTATAAGCCGTTATTTTCGCGGGAATTTCCGAGACGGGCAAAACGGCGTCAACCAAATCGGTGGCAATCGAATTGCGCGGCATATCGCTGTATTCGGCTTCGCGCGGATTCTGGACGAAAACCGCGCCGCCGCGCTCCTTGACGCGCTTCAAACCCATCGAACCGTCCGCGCCCGTGCCGGAAAGGACGACGCACACGGCTCGGTCGAAATGCGATTCGGCAAGCGTGCGAAAGAAAATATCGATGGGCGCGCGCCGCTCTTCGATTGTATGCACCGGCGAGACGACGATATGCCCGTCGTTCATCGAAAGGCTTTGATTCGGCGACACGACGTAAGCGTGATTCGGCTCGACGCGAACTCGTTCCGTTACCTGCGTTACCGGAATTTTGGCGACGGTCTGCAAAACTTCCGAAAGTTTGCTGTCGTGTTCCGGCGATAAATGCAGAATCACGACATACGCCGCGCCCGAATTTTTGGGAACGTTCTCGAAAAAAATTTTCAACGCTTGAATGCCGCCCGCCGACGCGCCGACTCCGGCAATCAAAAATCCGTTTCCGTCGGATTTGCCGAAAACATTTTTGTCCGGCGCGGGTTTTGTAGATTTTGATTTTTTCATAACAATAAGGTAGTGAATTGTAAATCGTGAATTGAAAAACAAAATTTTCTATTTAATTACGATTTTTATTGACAATAACTATTGACGATAAACGATTTACTATCCGCTTTCCTGTCTACGCCGGTTTCTATCGCTTTCCTGCCGCCACCCGTCTTTACAGCGTTGTTCGCGGCGCATTACGGCTCGACGACGACGCAAAGAGTGCCGCGATAATTACTTTTTCGACCTTGAAATCAATCTGTCGGAGTATTCGATTTGTTATATCGATTTGAGCTTCTTAATCTACAGTGTAGTTTTTTTCCTTTTATTATTAAAGCAATAAAAAATAAAACCGAAAAAATCGGCTCGAAAAAATAAAAGACCTGTCGATTTCGACAAGTCTTTTTAAGTTGCGGGTATTTACCGAAAACGTCTGTTTTTAAAATTTTTTAGCTTTGTTTTTTGCCCGCCATATCGAGACCGACGGCGGCGACTAAAATTCCGCCTTTGATAAGTTCCTGCATAAAATCGCGGACGTTTAGAAGCGACATTCCGTTATCGAGCGACGCCATAATGAGCGCGCCGACGCACGCGCCGAAAATCGTTCCGCGCCCGCCCATCAGACTCGCGCCGCCGATAACGCACGCCGCAATCGCGTCGAGTTCCTTTAATACGCCCGCGTCCGGCGCGGCAGAACCGACGCGCGCCGTGAAAATTATCGCCGCAAGTCCGGTCAGCGCGCCTAAAAAGGCAAACACTTTCAGGATATTCAACCTGTTGTTAATTCCCGACAACCGCGCCGCGTCCGCGTTGCCGCCGATAGCGTAGAGATAACGCCCGAACGTCGTGTTGTTTGTAATAAACGCGCCCAGGAGCGCGACCGCCAGCAGAATCAAAACCGGAATCGGAACGCCCGCGTAAGAATTCATCACGTAAATAAACGCGACGATTGCGCCAATCGGTAAAATCGCCTTGACCAACTCGCCGCCGTAATCGGCTTCGCCCAAACCGTATTCCTTTTGCGATTTGGCGTTGCGGACAGCCATAAAAACGACGAACGAAATAGCGATTGCCGCCAGAATCCAGCCGATTTGCGGCGAAATGTAACTTTGCCCGATTGCCTTAAACGTCGAATCGGCGACCGGAACAGTTTCCGATTGTGAAATTCCTTTTATCGCGCCGCGCCACGCCAGAAGTCCGCCCAGAGTTACGATAAACGCCGGAATATTAAAATACGCCGTCAAAAATCCGTGCAGAACGCCGATTGCCACGCTGACCGCAATCGCCGCCAGCATTGCCGCCGGAAGTCCGTAACCCATCGTCGTCAAAAGAATCGCCGCCACGCCGCCCGCCAAACCCAAAACCGACCCGACCGACAAATCGATATTCCCCGAAACGATAACCATCAGCATTCCGACGGCTAAAATTCCCGTAACCGAAGTTTGCAGCATCAGATTCGACAAATTACGCGGCGTCAGAAATATCGAACCCGTCGCCCAGTGAAAATAAAGCCAAATCAAGGCGAGCGCGCCAATCATCGTGTAAGCGCGCAACGACGAAGTTTGAAATTTCGAGTTTAATTCTTTTGTTTCGCTCATCATTTTTTCTTTCCGTTTTACGATTTGAGTGGAATCATTTCATCGAAAATCCGTGAAATATCTCTTGAGCCGTGGACTATCCGTAAAACTTCGACGCTCTTGACCTTCGATATATAAAATTTTTAAAGGGAAAACTGCGAAGATTAATTATTAATTCATTACGCAATACTTCGGACAGTTTTTAAGTTAGTAATTTCCGTAAGTTGTTGGAAAATATAGAAATTATTATTTAAATCAAACTTAGGTTTTGACCTAAGTTTGATTTAAATCACATTTGAAAATTAGAAAGCCCGTATTTGTTGGTTTTCAAGCATCAAAAAACTGTCCGAAGTATTGTTACGGATGCGCCAATTATAACAATAAATGCTAATAATCGCTATAAAATTGCTGGCGTGTTTCCGGTCGCCGCCGCCATTACCTTTTCCGGCGTCGCTTCCGTTTTTGAAAATTCGCCCGTCAATTTTCCTTCGTGCAAAACCAAAATTCTGTCGGATAAACCCAAAACTTCCGGCAACTCCGACGAAACCAGCACAATCGCCAGACCTTCTTTCGCCAATTTATTAATTTCGGCGTAAATTTCCTGTTTCGCGCCGACATCGATTCCGCGCGTCGGTTCGTCGAGAAATAAAACCTTCGGATTCGTCAGCAGCCATTTGCCCAAAACGACTTTTTGCTGGTTGCCGCCCGAAAGCGTTCCCGCGACGGTTAAAGGCGAATTGGCTTTTACCTTCAGCGAATTCATCGCGCCTTTAACGGCGATTGTTTCGCGCGTTCTGTTTGTCAGAACCGCTCCCGAAACTTTCTTTAACCCGGCGAGCGTCATATTGTCGGAAATCGTCTGCTCCAGCAGAAGTCCGAAACGTTTGCGGTCTTCGGTAACGAAACCGATGCCGTTTTTAATGGCTTCGGCGGGCGAGTTGATTTCAACTCGCTTATTTTCGATAAAGATTTCGCCCGAATGTTTGCCCTGCCACGCGCCGAAAATCGACATTAAAGATTCGCTTCTGCCCGCGCCCATCAAACCCGCGATTCCGACGACTTCGCCGCGCCTGACGTTAAAAGATAAATTATCGACCAATTTTTTATCCTGCACGTCGGTGTCGAAAGCGGTCAGATTTTTAACTTCCAAAGCCGTTTCGCCGAATTGGTGCGCGTTTGCCGGGAAAATATCGCCGACTTCGCGACCGACCATTTGAGCGATGACGCTTAGTTTTGTTTGATTTTTCGTCTCGCTCGTTCCGACGGTTTTTCCGTCGCGCAAAACCGTAATGCGGTCGCTCATCGCAAAAACTTCGTCGAGCTTGTGCGAAATATAAATCATCCCGACGCCGCGCTCCTTTAAAGAGCGCAAAATCGTAAAAAGCGTTTCGACTTCCGATTCGGTCAACGCCGCCGTCGGCTCGTCAAGCACTAAAATCTTCGCGTTTTGCGACAGAGCTTTGGCGATTTCGACCAATTGCTGCTGCCCGATTCCCAGATTTCCGACCGGCGTTCGCGGGTCAATCGGCAAATGCAAATCCTGAAGCAGTTTTGTCGCCGAATGATAAAGTTTCGACCAGTTGACCACGCCGTAAAAAGCCGGTTCGCGCCCCAGAAAAATGTTTTCGCCGACGGTTAATTCCTTGACGAGCGAGAGTTCCTGAAAAATAATCGCGATTCCGGCGTTTTCCGCTTCGCGGACGGTTTTGAATTGTTTGATTTCGCCGCCGACGACAATATCGCCGCCGTAAGCTCCAAACGGGTAAACGCCCGACAAAACCTTCATCAGCGTTGATTTCCCCGCGCCGTTTTCGCCGACGAGCGCGTGAAATTCTCCCGAAAAAAGGTCAAAAGTTACACCGTCCAAAGCCTTTACGCCGGGAAATTCTTTTGTAATCGAGCGCATTTCAAGAAGCACTTTTTTATCTCGTAATTTCTCATCTATTGTCGGCATAATTTTTACGAATTTGATTAACTGCGCCGTCTCCGGGAACTTTAATGAATAAACTCACAAATTTTATCAATAAAAAACATTATGCCGCAAATGTTTCTTTCATCGCGGCGTGATGCGCCTTGATTGTTTTGTCCAGATGTTTTTTCGAGTGCGCGGCGGAAACAAAACACGCTTCAAACTGCGACGGCGGCAGATAAACGCCTCGCTCCAGCATCGAGCCAAAGTATTTTGCAAAAAGTTTCGTGTCCGAAGTTTTAGCGGATGTAAAATCAATTACCTTTTGATTGGTAAAAAACATCGTGAACATCGAACCGCACGAATTAAATGCGATGTCTTTTTTTAATTTTTTAGAAGCGTCCTGCAATCCTTCGTATAAATATTCGCAATTTTCGTTGAGATTTTTATAAAAATTCTTGTCTTCGTCAATTATCTTCAAAGTTTCCAAGCCGGCAGTCATCGCCAAAGGATTTCCCGATAAAGTTCCAGCTTGATAAACCGCTCCCGACGGCGCAATCATTTGCATAATATCGTCGCGCCCGCCGTATGCGCCGACGGGCAAACCGCCGCCGATGATTTTGCCGAACGCCGTCAAATCCGGTTTTATACCGTAAATCTCCTGCGCGCCGCCGCGACTCAGGCGAAAACCGGTCATTACTTCGTCAAAAATCAGCAGAATTTTTTCAGCCGTGCAAAGTTCGCGCAAAGCGTTTAGAAAATCCGCGTCGGCTTTGACCAAACCCATATTTCCCGCGACCGGCTCGATAAAAATCGCCGCCGCGTCTTTGTTTTTTTCGACTAATCTATAAACCGATTCGATGTCGTTGTAAATCGCCGTTAAAGTATCTTTCGCCGTCGAAGCGGTTACGCCTGGACTGTCCGGCAAACCCAATGTCGCCACGCCCGAACCGGCTTTTATCAAAAACGCGTCGCCGTGTCCGTGATAACAGCCTTCAAACTTGATGATTTTATTTCGTCCGGTAAAAGCGCGCGCCAGACGCACCGCGCTCATCGTCGCTTCCGTTCCCGAATTGACCATTCGGACAATCTCGATTGACGGCACAAATTTTTTTATCATCTGCGCGAGCTTTATTTCCTGCTCGTTATTCGCGCCGAAGCTCGTTCCGTCGTCCGCCGCTTTTTTAACCGCTTTGACGATTTCGCGCCTGGCGTGTCCGAGAATCATCGGACCCCACGAACCGATGTAGTCGATAAACGCGTTGCCGTCAACGTCAATCATCTTCGCGCCCTTCGCTTTTTTAATATAAAGCGGATTGCGTCCGACCGACTTAAAGGCGCGAACCGGCGAATTGACGCCGCCCGGAAGATGTTTCTGCGCTTCGGCAAATAATTTTTCGCTCTGTGTAGTTTTCATTTTTATAAATTTAATTACTTGTAAAAATTTGTAGGGGCGACGGCTTGTCCTCGCCCGCCGACATTATATTTGTTCAACTTGAGCGGGCAGGGACTTATTTTTACATTTTTTATTAAAGCAACCGCGCCGTTTCTTTCGCAAAATAAGTAATAATCACGTCCGCGCCCGCGCGCTTTATTGCCGTTAGAGTTTCCAACATTACTTTTTCGCCGTCAATCCAGCCTTTTTCCGCCGCCGCTTTTATCATCGAATATTCGCCGCTCACATTATAAGCCGCGACGGGCAAATTAAAATTATCCTTCGCCCGCCTAATAATATCCAGATAAGCGAGCGCCGGTTTGACCATTACAATATCCGCGCCTTCCTGAATATCGAGCGCGATTTCGCGCATCGCTTCATCGGAATTGCCGTAATCCATTTGGTAAGATTTGCGGTCGCCGAACTGCGGCGCGCTGTCCGCCGCTTCTCGAAACGGACCGTAAAAGGCGGACGAATATTTCGCCGAATAAGCCATAACCGGCGTTTCGTGAAAACCGTTTTCGTCCAAAATTTTACGAATCGCCGCCACGCGCCCGTCCATCATATCCGACGGCGCGATAATGTCCGCGCCCGATTCGGCGTGCGTCAATGCCTGTTTCGCCAGCAGTTCGAGCGAAGCGTCGTTCTGAACACGTTCGTTTTCAACCACGCCGCAATGCCCGTGCGAAGTGTATTCACACAAACAAACGTCCGTTATCAACAGCATTCCGGGAAAATTTTTCTTAATTTCACGCGCCGCTTTCTGCACGATGCCTTCGGCGTGGTAACCGCTCGAACCGACCTCATCTTTAAAGTCAGGAATGCCGAACAGCAAAACCGCGCCCAAGCCGAGAGTCAAAAGTTCTTCGCATTCACGCAAAACATTATCAATCGAAAGCTGAAAAATATGCGGCATCGAAGAAATTTCACGCTTTATATTCGCGCCTTCCGCGACGAACAGCGGAAAAATAAAATCGTTTTTCGACAAAGCGGTTTCGCGGAACATATCGCGCAGGTTCGCGGATTTACGAAGCCGACGCAGACGCGAAACGGGAAAATTCGGATAACTAAAATTGCTCATTTCAAAACAAATTTTTTCCACAGATAGACACAGATAAAATCAAATATCAAAAACAAAAAACACGGAAAACATTAAAAAATCTTTTTCATATCCGTATTTATCCGCGTTTATCTGTGTTCATCTGTGGACAATTTTTCTTATTTCTTCAAAAATTCTTCAATCTCGTCAGCCGTCTTGTACGCGTTTTTCACCGAGTCGCCGACGGAAATTCCCTTGTAAAAATTACTGCAAAAGAAAACGCCTTTATTTTGCACCGCAAAATCTTCAATGCCTTTTTCAACCGTTTCGTAACTGAGGTTATACTGCGGAATCGCCTTTCGCCAGAGTTTAACGTGCATAAAATCGGGACGAGCGCTCAAATTTAAAATGCTTTTCAGTTCCTCGTAAACCGTTTCATAAAGTTCGTCATCGGATTTTTCAAACTCTTCCGCGTTGCGCGAGCCGCCGATAAAAGTTGTAAGTAAATGATAACCTTCGGGCGCGCGATTCTCAAAAACGGCTGAATTCCAGAGCGTTCCCAAGATTTTTCGCCGTTCCGAACTCGGAATCAGAAAGCCGAAGCCGTCGAGATTGAAATTGACGTTCTCTTTTTTAATGCCGAGATACACGAGCGCCACCGGCGGATAATAAACATCTTTCAGTTTCGCGCTCAAATCCGCGTCGAGATTTTCAATTAAACCGGCGGCGGCTTCGGCAGGCGTTGAAACGACGATTGCATCGAAGACGTTTTCGCCCGAAGCGGATTTGACGAGCCATTTTCCATCAGCCGTTTTTTCGATTTGCTCGATTCCGCAATTTGTTTTAACGCTCTCGCCCAAACTTTCGCCTAATTTGTCGGTTAAAGTTTGGATTCCCTTTACAAAAGAAAACGAGCGCGGAAAATTTTTATCCGCTTTTTCGGTTTTTGAACGAAGCGAACCAATTAAAAGACTTCCGTATTCTTTTTCCAATTCGTAAAGACGCGGAAACGCCGCTTTGACGCTCAGATTTTCAGGATTTCCAGCGTAAATTCCCGCGATAAACGGGTCGGCGGCGCGCTCGACGATTTCTGGTCCCAAACGGCGTTCAAAAAACGCGGCAACCGACTCGCCGTCGGGCGATTTCGATTTTATAAACGGTTCTTTGAGAAGACGCAATTTCGCGTTAGCCGAAAAATAGCCGCCTGCCGCCATTCGCGCCACGCTCATCGGCAGCGCCCGAAGTTTCCCGTTCCGCAAAACATACCGTTTTTTATTATTCGGATTCGCCGTCAAAACTTCCGCTTCGAGTTTTAACGCTTTTATTAAATCAACCAGCCGCGGCGATTTTATCAAACTGTTCGGCGCGTATTCGATTAAAAACCCGTCAATCTCGACGGTTTGAATGTTCCCACCAGCCGCGCCCGATTTTTCAAACAGCCGGACATCGAAGCCTTTGTTTTTCAGCAAAAAAGCGGCAGTCAACCCCGAAATGCCGCCGCCGATGACGCCGATTTTTTTCATTTCTGGTTTGCGGAAAAAGTTTTCGCTTTTTCAAAGGATTTCTTTAAATCTTCTGTGATTTGTTGAACTTTTTCAGTTACTAGCGGGTGAAATTGATTTTCTATTAAATAGCGAATTTCCGATAAAGGTCTTTCAACAATCGGCAGTGCAATCTTGTAATATTCTTTGGCTTCCATCAAAAGCAGAGCGGTCGCGGCATTAGTATGCACGTAGCTTTCCTTATCATTTAGTAATTTAGCCACTTCGTCGGCATATCGTTTGGCTTTTAAAATTCCCAGCGCCAGAGCCGCATCTTGTCTTACTAAACCGCTTTCATCCTTTAAAAGATGTGCTATTTCATTCGCATATTCTTTAGCATCCAGCAACGCTAACGCTTTTGCGGCATCACCTTTCTTAAATTTATCTTTCAAAAGTTTCGCAATTTCCGGCGCGGCTTCCTTTGCTTTGAGATTGACCAAAGCATACATCGCGGCTTCTCTTGTTTCGCTGCGAAATTCGCCAAGCATTACTTGAATTAATTCTTTTTTATAATCTTTGGCTGTTTCCATTTCCACCAAAAAGAAAATTGGAGATGAGTCATCATCAAATTGTAAATCTTTATTTGTGAGTATTCCGGCTATTTCTTTGCTGTATTCTTTCGCATTAAAATAACCAAGTGCGGAAATAGCGCCTTGACGGTCATATTGATTTTCACTTTTAAGCAACGGAAGTATTTCGGGCATATATTCCTTTGCTTCAATCAACCCAAGCGCCATTGCCGCTCTGCCTCTGTCGTAAACACTCAAAGGGTCTTTTTTATATATTTTTAGTTTTAGCAGGCTTGCAAGTTGCGGAGCATAAGTTTTATCTCCGATTATTCCAAGTAAAACAGCAGAAAAGGCACGTATCGCTTGGTCATCATCTTTTAACCATTCAACGGACTTCTCTTTAAATGCTTTAATTCCGCCTAATTTTTCTAAAGTTGAAAAGTCACCGTGTTCATATTTTCCGACAGCTTCAATATAACTTTGAAAAACACTAAGAACTTCCTGCATATGCTTAAAATCAGCATAGTCGTGCGTTACTGTCCAAAGCGCGCCGTGAAGAAGATTTATATGTTCTGGTTTTTTGAATCTGTCTGCAAATTCAATTACTTCTTGTGGTTGTTTTAGTGTTGGTTGCTGTAAAGGTAATTTAGAACTGTTTTGACATTCGGCATTATTGGCAAATCCAATAAGAATGAGAAACAAAAAATTGACAATTGTGAGTAACCTCATAATCAAAATAATATCATTGCTTCTAACTATTAACGACGACAAAATTTGAATTTTGAATCAAATGAATAATCAAACCAACCGTGTCGGCGACGTATTCAGCGGCGAGGATAAACTCGGTCATAATCGGCAAATTCTTCTTCGAGATGTTTCGATTCTTCCTTTGAGAATTCGGCTAAATCCGCTTCAATCAACTGTTCATACTTCGCGCTGCCCGCTTCCCGTTCGCGCAGAAAATAAACAAAATCAGCCACTTCGCGCTGGCGTTCGGGCGATAAATGTTTTACTCCGGCGGCAATAATTTGTTCATAATGCGTTTGATTCATAAACGAATTTTAGCAGACTTCATTTTCACATTAAACATTTAGAGCGCGGCTGAATTTTGTTTCGTGTCTTTTTGTGTTTGTTCGCGGCTGAACGCCTCCGCTTTCTGAAAAACTAATTGTGCCAGCGCGTCGATGAATTTTTCCGAGTAATTCAAGCCTTCGGTTACTTCAAACTGTTCGACGCCGAGTTGTTCGGCTTCGTGGCGAAATTCAATGCCGACTTCAAAAAGCGTTTCGAGATGGTCGGAGGCGAAGGCAATCGGGACGACGAGCATATCTTTAACGCCTTTTTTCGCCAGCTCTTCGATTGTTTTCGGCGTCGAAGGCGTCAGCCATTTTTGCGGTCCGACTTTCGATTGGAAACACAGATGATGCGGATTCGTCCAGCCGCCGCGATTCATCACCGCCGTAACGGTTTCGCAGATATGCCCGGAATACGGGTCGCCTTCGCGGACGAGCTTCATCGGCGTGCCGTGCGCCGAAAAAAGCATGTCAACCGTTTCGCGTTTTTCCGACGGGAAATTTTCCAAACCTTGATTGATACGCTCAACAAAAGCGTCGAGATACGGCGGAAAATCGTAATAATGCTCGATTAAAGTCCATTCGATTTTGGTCGGATTGCCGCGTTTTTCAAGCTGTTTTTTCCATTCCTTAACGCTCGATTCGGTCGTCGCTTTGGAGTATTGCGGGTAGAGCGGCAGCAGGATAACTTTCGTAATGTTTTCTTTTTCGAGTTCGTCCAAAACTTCTTCAGTAAACGGATGCCAGTAACGCATCGCGGCGTGAACCTTTGCGGGAAATCGTTCGTTCAGTTTTTCTTCCAAAAGTTTCGCCTGTCCGAGCGTGAAATCCTTGAGCGGCGATTTGCCGCCGATTTGTTTATACTGCTCTTGAATTTTCGGATGCCGTTTTGAAGAAATCAATTTAGCCAGCCATTCGCGGAATAGAAAACTACCGGGAAAATTGATAATATCCGGGTCAACGAATAGGTTATAAAGAAACGGCTCGACAGCATCGAGCGAGTCGGGTCCGCCGAGATTTAATAAAACTATGCCAATTTTTTCCTGCATTTTAAAACCTATTTTTGTCCACAGATGCACACAGATTAACTCGGATGAAAGACAGATGAAACTGAATTAAAAAATAAAAACCAAATGCAAAAAGAAATAAAATTTTATATCTTATCCGCTTTTTATCCGTGTCTATCTGTGTCTATCTGTGGACAATTTCCTAAACTGTTTTCGAGAAAACAGGTTTATTCACCTTTGTCATTTCCGCTAAGTGAGCGTCGAAACACATCGCCACGTTGCGGATAATCAATTTGCCTGCGCCTTTGATAAAAATGCGCTCCGCGTTGTTTTCCAGAAGTTCGTCGGCGATAAACGAATCGAGTTTCGGCAAATCTGCGGTGAAATAATCTTCAAAATCGACACCGAATTTGCTTTCAATCGCTCGTTTGTCAATTTGCAAATGACACATCAATTGCATAATCGTTTCTTTTCTAACGTGGTCGTCAAACGTCATTCGATAGCCGACGTTTGTCGCCGCATCGCCCACTTCGATTCGCTCGTAATAATCCTTCAAATTTTTCAAATTTTGCGCGTAAATGTTTTGAAACTGGCTGATTGCCGAAACACCGAAAGCGTAAACGTCCGTTCCGGCGCGTGTCGAGTAACCTTGAAAATTGCGGTATAAGGTGTTATTTTTCTGCGCGATTGCCAGTTCGTCGGTCGGTTTGGCAAAATGGTCTAAGCCGATATATTCGTAACCGTTTTGAACAAGCTGTTCAATCGTCTGTTTCAAAATAACGAGCCGCTCGTCGGGCGACGGTATTGTTTCGGTTTTGAAAATATTCTGGTGTTTTTTGAGCCACGGAACGTGCGCGTAATTGAAAACGGCGATGCGGTCGGGCGAAATATCTATAACGGTTTCAACGGTTTGGCGAAAAGTGCGAAGCGTTTGAAACGGCAAGCCGTAAATCAAATCGAGATTTATCGAACCGAATCCAAGCTCGCGCGCCCATTCGACTGTTTGGCGAGTAATGTCTTCGGGCTGAATGCGGTTTATCGTCGCCTGAACCTGCGGGTTAAAATCCTGCACGCCTAAACTTGTGCGGTTAAAACCGATTTCCCGAAACGCTTCGACGTGTTCCCGCGTCAAACCGCGCGGGTCAATCTCGACGCTCGCTTCGATGTCGTCGGCAAAATTGAATTTTGATTTGATAAATTCGCCGACATCCAGAATTTCGTCCGGCGTCAGATACGAAGGCGTTCCGCCGCCCCAGTGCATCTGCGAAACTTTTCTTTTATCGGAAATCAGCGGCGCGAGCGTTTCGATTTCTCGTTTAAGCCGCTCGTTATATTCGCGGATTAAAGTTCTATCGCGCGAAACCATCATATTGCAGCCGCAAAAATAACAGAGTGATTCGCAAAACGGAAAGTGAAAATAAAGCGAAATATCCGACGCCGTTTCTACATTCGTTTCGATTATTTCCTGTGTAAAATCCCGCGCCGTAAAATCGGTCGAAAAAAGCGGCGCGGTCGGATACGAAGTATAGCGCGGTCCCGGCTGGTTGTATTTCTTGAGGATTTCTAGGTCTATTTCTGCAAAATTACTCATTTTTATAAAAACTCAAAACGAGTTTAACTGCGAATTTTCTTCTGACGCGCTAATAAAAATTTGGTAATAGCTCAGGTTGAAAAAGTATGATTAGGAACGTCTAATACTGGCATCTACAAAAACTTTTTCTACGTCCATTATTCCTTTCAGCCAAGTTAGAGCGTGGCTTGCTTGCGGATACTCCTTTATTCTACCGTCTAAATTTTCGTGAATAAAAACTTCGTCTGCATCTTCTAACAACATACAAAAAGTGCCGCCGTGTAAAGCTCTTAATCTTATTGCCTTATAATTACCATTCTCTATCCTTTCTATTAATTCTTTGGTTTTGATTCTCGGCATAATGATTTTTTAAGTCTTTTTCGTTAAAAGGTTTCAAATTGACTCATTTCTCATTTTCTTATCTGCTTAAATCTGTTTCTATCTGCGTTTATCTGCGTTTAGATATTTCTTTATCAACACGCAACCAAAATGTTCATCAATTACCTTTGTCCAATCTGTTGTTGTTTGATGCTCAACTCTTTAACGCAGTCAACCAGATACTTAGCGTTTTCAACCGGCGTTTTCGGCAAAATTCCGTGTCCGAGATTGAAAACGTGTCCCGAATCATTGCCGAATGCGCGCAAAATCTTTTCCGTCTCAGAACGAATTCGCTCTTTCGGCGCGAACAAAACGCACGGGTCGAGATTTCCCTGCAAAACTTTCCGCCCGCCGATTTGGTCTTTGACCGCGCCGATGTCTTTCGTCCAATCGACGCCCAAAACATCGCATTTCAAATC
>JALZOE010000549.1 GCA_030857325.1 Acidobacteriota bacterium | reverse complement strand
GAGCGACGCTTGAAATTTCAACGCGCCCGAGCCCGTCAACCGCTTTTTCCAAAATTTCCAGAATCGGTTTATCGTCCGTCGTCAGGCGAATGTGCAGACCGGCAAAGGCTTCGGGCGGAACGACGTTGGTTTTCAAACCGCCGCCGATTAAGCCAATATTCAAAGTCGTTTCGCCGAAAAATTCGTCGCCGGGAAATTCGATTTTCCTCACGTCCGCTAAAATATCGAGCAGTTTTTCAATCGCCGATTCGCCCTGTTCGGGATATGCCGAATGTGCCGCAACGCCTGTCGTTTTCACAAAAAGACGCAGAGAACCTTTCGAGCCGATTGCCAAATCGTTGTCGGTCGGCTCGCCGTTTATCATAAATTCGCATTTCGCTGCAATCGGATGAAGATTCGCCGCTCTTGCGCCCGTGCTTCCCTGTTCTTCGTCAACCGTGTAAAGCAAACCGATGTCTTCGACTCCCTGTTTCCGCAATTCTTCCGCCGCGAAAATCTGCGACGCGACGATGCCTTTGGCGTCGCACGCGCCGCGCCCGTAAATTTTATCTTTCGTTTCGCTCGCCGCGATAAACGGCGGCACGGTGTCGATGTGCGTCGAGAGAAAAACGCGCGGCGTTTCATTTAAAAGAGCGATGACGTTGTTTTGATTTGTCGAAACGGCTTGCAGTTCGACCGTCCAGCCGAGATTTTCGAGATAATCGCGCAGAAAAAAACCGACGGCTTGCTCATCGTCGGAAACCGAAGGAATGTCGATTAAAGTTCTTGTCAGCTCGAAAAGATTCATAGAAAGTTTTTACCATAGAGAACTTTCAAAACACAGACGAAAAACGATTTTAGATTTTTTGTTCGCCGCAAAATAAAAAAGGCAAATTTGCCCGTGCAAACTCGCCTTCGTTTTAATTATTTTGAAAAAACAGCTTAACCGCCTGCCGATTTCGACGCGGTTTGCATCGCTTTTTCGAGCAGCGCGGGCATATTCGATTCCAAAGTCTGCGCCGTGTTTTCTTCCTGCTGCAAGTTTTGCGTCAGCAGTTGGACGACTTCGGTTTGTCCCATCATCTGTGCGCCGGCAATCAAGCCGCGATACGCGGCGATTTCGTAATGCTCGACTTTTGAACAGCCGCCGACAATCGCCAAATCCGCCAGAGCCGGAACGTCTTCGGTTTCTTCCAAAAGCTCACTGCCTTCGGTAACGATTCCTTCAGCGCCCGCGCAGGTTTCACGTTCCGCCGTCAAACCTAAAATTTTGTGAACCCGTTCGAGATTCTGGATTTGCTGCTCGGTTTCCGCGATGTGTTTTTCAAGCATTCCTTGAACAATCGAAGAACTCGCGCTTTCAAGCATCGCCTGCTGCGCTTCCAGAAATTGATGTTCGGCATCGTAAATTGCGCCTAACGAAAATGTGAATTTTTCCTCTAATGTGTTGATAGCCATAATTTTTACTCCTTGAATTTTAAAGCCCGAAATACCTTCAATAGAAATTTATTGCGTTTGCTTTCGGGTAAAGACGAGAAAAGCAAATATTATGCCGCCGCCGCCCGTTTGTTTAAGTTAAAGGATTTTAAAAATAAATTTAATTGAGCCGGGCGTTTTGAGCGAAAAATCATACACCGAACACGGAAAATTTTGTGCTGTATGAATACACAAAAAATTACCGGAAGCCGTCTTAAAGAATAAAAACGTTTCGTTTTAAAGATGAGATTATTTGAGGAAAATACAATTAAAACGCTTAATATAATTTGTAACGGTGTTTTTATAATCGTTTTGTTACTCTCTCGAAAAACTTATTATGCAATCTTTTAATTACTTCTTTCACCTGTTCTTCCTTTACAACAAAAGTCATATTAACGCTCGACGCGCCGTGTGAGATGAGCGAGATGTTGATGTCGTCGATGGTCGAGAAAATCTTTGAGGCGACGCCGGACGTGCCGCGCAAGCCTTCGCCGACGACGCAGACGACGGCTTGATTCGGTTCGATTTCGACCGCGCCGAGGCGTTTTAATTCTTTGACAATCGGTTCGAGCGATGTCGTATCGTCAAGCGTCAGAGAAACCGCCACTTCGGATGTGGAAATTACGTCGATAACGGTTCGGTAGCGCTCGAAAATCTGAAACAGCGCCGACATAAAACCATAAGCGCCGAGCATTCGCGCCGACGAGACGCGCAGAATGGTGATGCCGGATTTGTGCGCGATTGATTTTACGCCGCGCCGCATTTTTTCCGATTGCGGAAGAATCATCGTGCCGCGTTTCGACGGTTCGTTCGAGTTGCAGACGCGCACGGGAATCGAAAAATCGACGGCGGGCTGAATCGTTTTCGGATGCAGAACTTTTGCGCCGAA
>JALZOE010000130.1 GCA_030857325.1 Acidobacteriota bacterium | reverse complement strand
CCTTAATACGCGCGTCATCCCAACGCTTGATTTTGCCGAGAAAAATATCGGCGATAACGTCGGGCGAAAAGCGCAGCGGTTTTTCGACCTGCGCCAGGTTATAAGTCAGAACGACGCCGCCGAGAATAACCGGAATATGAATAATTTCGCCGTCGGCGGATTCTAAATCTTCATCGCTCATCGCCACGTCCGTCGCGCCGAATTGAATCGTTCGTTCTTTAGCCTGTTTGACGCCGCCGCCCGAACCGATTGATTGATAATCGATTCTGATATTGGGATTGATTTTGCCGTATTCGCTGACCCATTTTTGCATCAGCGGATTGATGAACGAAGAACCCGCGCCCTGAATCTTAATCGCGTCGCCCGCTTCGCGTCTGCCGCTAAAGCAGGCGAGCGTGCCGATAAGAGTTCCGATTATAAAAATAACCGCTAAATTTTTGTTTATCTTTAAAGACATAAAATCTCAACTAATATTTTTGCTGTTTACCCGCTGTTATTATACTTACAAATTACTGATTTGTTAGTCTGTTAAATTGTATATTTAACCTTTACTTAACATTGATTCAACATTGAAAACATATATTAAAGGCATTACAGAAATCCGTATTATTGCTTTAATTTCAGAAATGGATTACCTTGAATCCATAACCGACAAAATCAACTTTTTAATAATTCAAGAAATTATATGAATTTAGTAAATGAATTAGAAAATGAACTGGTCTTTGCGCTTCTGATAGAAAAAAAACACGTTGAAAAGATTAATTCTGAAAATGCTTTAGCCTTAATTGCTAAGATTAAAATGGTTTTACAATCTATTGCGGCTGATGAAAGATTACGGGAACCGTTGAATTTACCTACAAAAAAGCGCAAAAAAGCGCAAACCGTTTCTCGCCTTAAAAATTTAGGATGAGTCAAACACTTTCAGTAAAATATAATTATCAAAATGTCTGCCGGGAGAGTATGAAATCCTTCTTATTTTTCCAAAGCCGGCTTTCACTTAAATCATCTTTCAGCCTTCTGGATATAATATTGTTTTTCTTCATCCAGTTTGAGAAATTAGCTTCGATTGTTTTGTTGCGCCCGGCAATAAAACGCTGCGAGCTGCCGTTTTGCAAAAGTGCCTCTGATGATTTCTTCGACGAATGAAACTTGCCCAAATCGAAATTATTTGACGCCAACAACGGCGAGAACAATAAGCAAGGCGCGTTGGCTGCCGATGTAACTGTCTGTCGAATCCCAAACTTCTTCAAGCGAGTGCGTTCCGCGAGCCGCGCCGCCGCCATCGATTGTAATTGCCGGAATGCCCAAGCTAATCGGCACGTTTGAATCGGTGCTGCTCGGTTCAAGGTTTGATTTGATATTCAATGCGCGGTCGGCGGAGACGGCGATTTGAACAATCGGCGCGTTTGTGTTTTGCGTTCCGGCAGGGCGATTGCCGACTTGCGTGTTTTCAACCGTCAGTCTTTCTTTGTTTTGCCAGCGTTCGTTTTCTTCGTTCAATGCTTCCTGCACCGCTTGTTTGTAAGCGGCATCGAGTTTGGCGAGTTCCTGGGGGTTTTCGCTTCGCATATCAACTTCCAATACGGCGTTTGCCGCGATGGAATTGACGCTCGTGCCGCCCGCGATTTTGCCGACGTTAAAAGTCGTTTTCGGCTGCAGCGGAACTTGAAAGCGCGAGACTTTTTCAATTAAACGTCCGAGAGCGTGAATCGGATTGGGCAGACCGAACGCGCCGTAAGAATGCCCGCCCGCGCCGCGAAACGTCGTCCGGTAGCGATAGCTTCCGACCGCCGCGTGTGTAATTCCCAATCCCGCGCCGTCAATCGAAATAAAATGCGTGATGCGCCCTTTTAGTTCTTCGTTAAAAAGATGGCGCGTGCCTTTTAAATCGCCCAAGCCTTCTTCGGCGACGTTGGCGACGAAAATTATCGTGCCTTCGGTTTCGATTTTCGCTTCGTTCAATACTTTGGCAATTGCCGGAAGAAGCGTCAAACCGCGCCCGTCGTCGGAAATGCCGGGAGCTTTCAAAATATTGCCATCGCGTTTTACCTTGACATCCGTGTTTTCATCGAAAACCGTGTCGAGATGCGCCGCTAAGACGAGCGTCGTTTTATTTGATTTACCGGGACGCTCGCCAATCACATTTCCGGCTTTGTCAACGCGCACGTTCTGCAAACCGAGTTCGGTAAAACGACGGCGAAAATACTCGGCGCGTTTCGCTTCTTTAAATGTCGGAGCGGGAATTTCCGTGATGCGGATTTGCTCCTCGACGGTTTCTGGTTCGATTTGTTTGAGATAATCGAACGCGCGGCGCACTTTCGCATTTTGCCTGAGCGCGGACATTTTCGTGTCAAATCCGCCCGGCGACTCATTTGTTCGAGCCGTGTTTTGGGCGGTCAAATTTGTCGCACAGAGCGAAACGACCGAAATTAAAATTGCAATTTGAGATTTAATAAGTTTTTTCATCGCTATTATCCAAACAAAACTACCAGCCGTTAAATCGTTCCCAACGGTCAACTATTCGCTCGCCTTCTAAAACATTATAAAAAGAATATTGCGCGGCGGTCAGACACGAATGATTTGCCAAAATGCGGACGCGCTCGCCGACTTTGAGTTTTTCAAATAACTTCTCATCCTCGACAAAAATTGTGCCGTGTTCCTGCGAAAGTAAATCAACGCGCAAATTCAAATCGTCGCCGCGCGAATCCGACACTCGCCCGAAACCGGCAGATGAATCGAATTCAATCGCGCCCGCGTCTTTCGACAAAGCAATCGCGCCCGCATCGACGATAATTTTGCGCTCTCTCGAACTGCGATGAACAACCGCCGTCAAAACCGTCAACGCGCAATCTTCGAGGCGACAGCTTCCCAGAGCGGCTTGAAAGGCGTCGAAAAAAATATAATTTCCCGGACGCGCTTCGGTGATGCCGTCGAGATGGTCGACACAGGTTATCGTCGGCGTCGAGCCGATGCTGACGGCGGGAACTTCCACGCTGTTTTCGTTTAATTTTCGCGCCAGATTCGTCATCGAATCGCGCTCGGCGCGGGCGATTTCGAGCCGTTCGTTTTCCGTCTGAGCGTGGTAGGCGTGTCCGGCGTGCGTCAGAATTCCGGCGAAGCGCAGGTTTTTGGCATCGGCGATTTGTCGGGGAATTTCTAAAACTTCCGGTGCGTCCGGCGCGACTCCGCAGCGATGATAACCGCAATCGACTTTTAAAAAAACATCGAGTTTGACATCATTTCGGCGAGCGGTTTCGTCCAGTAAAACGGGAATTTCCGTGTCGTCCGTGATGACGGCGAAACGCTCGCAGGTTTTGGCAATCTCGCAAACTTCATCGAATTTGCCCGGTTCGACCGGCACGGCGTAAAGCAAATCCCGAAAATCGTGTTCGGCAAAAGCTCTTGCTTCCGCCAAAGTTGAAACGGTTAAACCGCCCGCGTAACCCTCGGTTTGAATTTTGGCGACTTCCGCGCATTTGTGCGTTTTGACGTGCGGGCGCAAATTGACGCCAAACGCTTTCATCCGTGCCGACATTTGTTCGGCGTTACGACAAACACGTTCGGCGTCGAGAATTAAACAGGGAGTTTTCAGATTTTGCCAATCCATTCGTTTCCTTTCAATAATTTAACCACAGAAAACACAAATAACACAGAGAATAATGGCTTTGTCTCGTATCCTGCTTTTGAGACAGAGTTAAGAGGTTTTAAGATTAAAATGACGCGGTAGAATCTCTTTCCTGCCGCGCCTGTTAAATTTTCACATTAAGATATTCGGCACGGAGTTCGGCGGCGATTTGTTGAGTGCCGGTAATGTTACCGGCACTCAATTACTTTATTGTTCTTCCGACAAAACACATCGGTCCTTAAGTTACTTTTTCGGTTTCGTCTGCGTCTTTACGCCCGGCGAATTTTTGTTGTTAGTTATTGGAAAGCCGCGTTTTTTCATCAATGCTTCGATTTGCGGGTCGCGCCCGCGAAATCCGCGGTAGCCTTCCGCCGGGTCGATTGTATTGCCGACCGAAAACACGTTTTTAATCAGGCGCGCGCCGACTTCCCTGTCATACGCGCCTTTTCCTTCGGTGAACGCGCCGTAGGCGTCGGCGGTCAAAACGTCCGACCACAGATAGCTGTAATATCCGGCGGAATAGCCGTCGCCCGAAAAGACGTGTCCGAACTGCGGCGTGCGGTGGCGCATAACGATTTGGCGCGGCATTCCAAGTTCGGCAAGCGTTTCGCGCTCGAATTTGTCCGCGTCGATTTTCTGCGCGCCTGCCAGATGCAATTTCATATCGACCAGCGCGCTGGCGAGATATTCGACCGTGCCGAATCCTTGATTAAACGTCGCGGCTTTTTTGATTTTATCAACAAGGCTCTGCGGAATCGGTTTGCCGGTTTCGTAATGAAGCGCGAATTTCTGCAAAACTTCCGGCGTCGAAAGCCAGTGTTCAAGTAATTGCGACGGAAATTCGACGTAATCGCGGGCGACCGCCGTTCCCGACAGGGACGGATACCTGACATTTGAACTCAAACCGTGAAGCGCGTGTCCGAATTCGTGAAAGAGCGTCGTCGCGTCGTCCCACGAAATTAAGACCGGCTCGCCCGGTTTGCCTTTGACGAAATTCGAGTTGTTGGAAACGATGGTCGTAATATTTTTGTCCATTCGTTCCTGATTGCGATAGGCGTTCATCCACGCGCCCGAACGCTTGCCGGCGCGGGCATACGGGTCGAAATACCAGAGACCGACGTGTTTGCCGCTCGTTTTGTCCTTGACTTCCCAGACGCGCACATCTTCGTGATAAACCGGAACATTCGTTACCGGCGCGAACGAAAAATTAAAAAGCTCGCCCGCTACCCAGAACATTCCTTCGCGCAGTTTTTCGAGTTGGAGATATGATTTGACCTCGTTCTGGTCTAAATCGTAACGCTCTTTGCGGACTTTTTCGGCGTAATAGCGATAATCCCACGGCTCAATCGTAATCTTCGCCGCTTCTTTGTTCGCAAGCGCCTGCATATCGGCTACTTCTTCCTTAACGCGCGCCACGGCTGGCTTCCAAACTTCTTCCATCAATTCCATCGCCAGTTCGGGCGTTTTCGCCATCGCGTTGTCGAGCCGCCAATGCGCGTGCGTCGGAAAACCGAGCAGTTTGGCGCGTTCGGCGCGAAGCTGCAAAATTTCGGTGATAATCGCGTTGTTGTCGTTTTTGTCCGCATTGTCGCCGCGATTGACGAACATTTTCCAAACTCTTTCGCGCAAGTCTCTCCGGTCGGAATAAGTCAGAAACGGGTCAACCGACGAGCGCGTGTTGGCAATCACCCACGCGCCTTTCAGATTTTTCGCCGCGGCGGTTTGCGCCGCCGCCTCGCGCAAAGATTGCGGCAGACCGGCGAGTTCGGCTTCGTCTTTGATGACGACAAACAAATCGGTTTCGTCCGCCAGCAGGTTTTGGCTGAATCGCGTGTAAAACCCGGCGAGTTGTTGATTTATTTCGGAGAGACGTTTTTTCTCAGCCGCGCCGAGTTTCGCGCCCGCGCGGACGAAATTCGTGTAATAACGCCACGTCAGGCGCTGCTGTTCGGGCGTTAACTTCGATTTTCCGGGCGAGTTATAGACGGCTTCGATACGCCGGAAAAGTGGAGCGTTCTGTGTAATCTTGTCGGAGAAAGCGGCGAGTTTTATGTCCATTTCGCGTTCGACTTCGCGCATTTCCGGCGTACTCATCGTGCCGCCCCAGATGCCGTATGCGGTCGAAACGCGGTCGAGCGCGCGTCCGGCGCGTTCCATTTCGGCAATCGTGTTTTCAAACGTCGGCGCTGCCGAATTGCCGGCGATTTTATCGATTTCCGCCAGATTTTCAGTCATCGCCGCTTCGAGGGCGGGCTTAAAATGCGCGACCCGAACTTTGTCGAAAGGCGGCACTCCGCCGTAATCGCCTTTCCATTCGGTAAGCAGCGGGTTTGTTTCGGCGGTGTCAGCCGCGCCGAGCGTTTCAATGGTTTGGGCGTTATTTTTTAAACTCATAAAATCGAAAGCCGCAAAAAAAGCGAGCGCGGCTGCCGCGACGGTCAGCGCGCGGCGCGTAGTAAATTCAGGCATTTGATAAATCTCCTTGTTTGTATTTTAACCGTAATAGGAATTAAACCCCACGGGCGCGAAACATTATTTCTCTTATACGCTAATGATAGATGAATAAACGCTTAATGACGGATGCACGAAACCTTTCAGGGAATCCGGGCAGGATACATTTTTAATCACACTTTTTCCATCAAAAGTTTTATTTCAGATAGCGGTAGAGATTAGATTTAGAAACGCCGGGCGCCTCGCTAAACCTCTTTGACGGTCGTCTTCGGCTCCGCTCGCCCGGTTGGTGATGATATGGTCAAGTAAAACAAGAGAGAAAACTCTCCCTACTTCTTTGATTTTCAATTGTTTTTCAAACTCCAGCGGACTTAAATAACCTAAACTTGAATGCCGCCTGATCCGATTGTAATAACCTTCAATATAGCTAAAGATTTTCGATCTCGCCTGCTCCACATTTTCAAACGCGCCGCTTTCGATTAGTTCCGCCTTAAATCTGGAAAAGAAACTTTCGGCTTGCGCGTTATCGCAAGCAATTGCCTTTTCCGCGCATTGATTGGCGTAAACCGTGCATATAAAGCAATCGGCGATATTCGACCGATGTATATTGACTGCCGCGGTCGGTGTGGATAATTGCGTCGCGTTTGACCAGCCCGCGCCGACGCGCCCGGTTTGAAAGCGTCAATGACAAGCCCAGCCGTCATTCTCTCGGAAATGGAAATGCTTGGCGCCGCGTAAATAATATGTTTTTCCGCCGCTTCGATAATATGGACTACTTGTTTATTGTTAATAAACGTAAAAGTACCTAATGTGCAACTCTTTTAGTTTAACACCAGACCATCAAGGTCAAGGGGTTTTCGATTCAGTTGCAGGTTTAAGAAAACAGCCACCGTATGAGCGAGAATCTTTCTAATCAAACGGCTTTGAAAATGCCACACGTCGTGGACTCTGATTTTCGTAATATTCAATCTTTCCGTCAGGTGTGAATTAACCGTTTCAACCACTTTGCCAATTTTGCGACATATTTTAGAAAACTGT
>JALZOE010000548.1 GCA_030857325.1 Acidobacteriota bacterium | reverse complement strand
CGGCTACGGTTTGACGAGCGAGCGGCTGACGAATCCGGCAATCAATATCGAAGATTTACCACCGATTGATTTGTGCGTTTTGTCGCATTATCACGGCGACCATTTCGACCAGTTGGTCGAAGAAAAACTCGACAAAAACCTGCCGATTGTAACGACCAAACAAGCCGTCGGAGAACTCAAAGCAAGAAATTTTGTGGGCGGAATCGGGCTTGACACTTGGGAAACAACCGAATTTACAAAAGGCGAGGCGCGGCTGCGGATTACTTCGATGCCCGGTCAACACGGACCCGGAATCGTTGATTTTGCCTTGCCCGACGTGATGGGAAGCATTCTGGATTTTGAAACCGAAACGGGAACGCGCACTCTGCGGCTTTATATTTCCGGCGATACGCTCGTCATTGACGATTTGCAGGAAATTCCCAGAAGATTTCCCGAAATTGACCTTGGACTTTTTCATCTCGGCGGAACGCGCGTGATGGGCGTAATGGTTACGATGGACGACGAGCAAGGGGTCGAAGCGATTAAAATTATCAAACCAGAAACGGCGATTCCGATTCATTACAACGATTACGACGTTTTCAAATCGCCGCTCGAAGACTTTAAACGCGCTGCCGAAGAAGCCGGTTTGAGCGAAAAAATCGTTTATCTTGCACACGGCGAAACCTACAATTTTGAAATTCCGGCGAGTCGACAACGAAAAGTTTCCGCTTAATTTTAAACGGTTAAAAAAATGGAAGTGAATTAAACAATTCATTTCACTTCCAAATCGAACTGGCGACGACCGATTTGCCCGCTATAATCGCGTCCGGCGGCATCGGCAACAATCGTCTAGGCGACGCCGAGCTGCTCCGATGCCATTGCCGTTCCTTTGACGCGCGATTCAATCTTTTGAAAAGCGATGTCTCGCGCCACGTCCGGCGAGCCGTGTTTGGGCTTGACATCAATGCTAAAAGGCGAAAAGCCGCAATCGTCAGTCGAGCCGAGACGCTCGACGGGAATGTATTTAGCGGCGGTTACGAGATCGTCGCGCACTTGCTCCGGTGTTTCCACCGTCGGATTGAGCGGATTGATAACGCCGATAAAGCAAACCTGCGGAACTCCGTTCGCGTCTTCGCGGCTGTGTTCGCCGCACAATTTATAAACGTATTCTTTATCCTTTTCACTCGCAAGCTGTATCAGAAAATATCCGGCGTTCATCTTGAACATACTCGGCAGCATATCGGCGTAATCTACTTCATCGCTGTGAGTCGAATCACAGTCGCCGCCGGGACAGGTATGAATGCCGATATTTTTGCGCTCTTCAGGCGAGAAGCGGTCAAGCACGCGGTTATTGAGTTCGACGAATTGTTCAAGCATCTTGCGTCCCGTCCACGGATTTCGCGGGTCGTTTTTGCAGGCTAATCTGCCTTCGGTGAAATCAATCGAAACTCGCGTCGCTCCGGCTTCAAAACATTTGCGAATATCTTTTTCGCATTCGTTTACCAAATCTTCCGAAAACTCCTCGCGCGAATAACCTTCGATTTCTCCATCAAGCGGATAAAGCAGAGAGAGCATCGAGGGTGCGATAACGGCTTGTTTCAAAGGCTTGTGCGCCATTTTCATCGCTTCTATCAAATAGTCCGCTGCGTAAGTTTTATACTTAAACGGTCCGCCCGTCAGCCGTGGCAGCTGCCGGTGATGTCCGTCGGTAAAGATGGCAAAATACTGTCCGTCTCCGGCAAGATTATCGGCGAGACCTGTTCCCGCCAGAGTGTCAGCAAGCGGATAAGTAGCGAAACTCGAAGCGCGTTGCTCGCCGTCTGAAACTATCGGCGCACCGGTCGCTTCCATTCGTTCGATGGAATCTTTACAAGCCGCATCCTGTTCGACTCTCAATTCTTCTTTAGTTATTTTTCCGGCATCGTAATCGGCAATCGCCGCTTGAAGTTTAGCTGGTCGCGGAAGCGAGCCGACTGGTTCGGTTGGTATCGACATTTTTGTTCTCCTTAACTATTTTATTTTCTAAAAACTTCCTCAATTATTTGCGCCGAGACGACCTATTTTTACCCGTGCCGCTTGATAAAGACAACCGGACCGTCAAAGTAAAAATTTAACGCCGCAATTACAACAGAGAAAAACTTCCAAATGTAAAATTGATAATTTTCCTGACTAATTTTAAGAAGTTGTTAGGATTACATTTATAGAACAAATTGCTCGAAACTGCAATGAATGTATTGTTGCTCAATTAAACAGTGGTAGAAACAAAACCGGAAGTAGAAATAGTTTTTGCAACTTATTTCTACTTCCGGTTTATTAATTTGTAACGATTTTGCAGATAATTTTACTGATGATGCTTTGAAGCCAGATTTTCGCGTCCCCAGCGC
>JALZOE010000129.1 GCA_030857325.1 Acidobacteriota bacterium | reverse complement strand
GCCTTTTTCCGCTGAAGCGACCGTAAATACGCGAAAACCTTCGCCTTCGAGCCGCGTTTTGGCTTCGCCCGCGCCCGCCGCTTCGACGATTCGCGTCATCACTTCGCCCGAAGGCGTTCCCAATCGACAAATAAATTCAGCCATAAAATAGTGTTCAGCGGTCAGCAGTCAGTTATTGGTAAATTCTTTATTATTTAATTCTGTGTCTTGATGTGCATTCGGCAAAACATTGAAACCCATCTTGAACTTTCAATGTTTTGCTGACCGCTGACCTGCTGACCGCTATCGAATTATATCACGCAAATTTTTCGTAAAGGTTGCAGTCTGATGCGGATTTACAAAGATTTTCTGCCTGTGCATCGAATATTATTGTTTTATCATCAAAAAAATATCTTGCACAAAGACAAGTCGTTACTTAGAATATATCGTAAGACTTAAAGGAAAAATTTATGGCTGTTAAAGTTTTCTTAAATTTCAGCCGCTTTTGCGCTCCGCAACGGTGGATTTTATTATTTACAATCGTTTTTTTCACCGCCGCTGCCGCCTTCGCGCAAACTCCGCAGCCGACGCCGCCCGACGACGACGGAAAGCCGATTAGCGTCAAAACCGATTTGGTTACGATGACTTTAACCGTAACCGATTTATACGGGCGATTCGTTTCCGGTTTGTCGAAAGACGCTTTTAAGGTTTTCGACAATAATCAGGAGCAGGAAATCACATTTTTCAGCGACACGGACGCTCCCATTTCAATCGGAATTTTGTTCGACGTTTCCGGTTCGATGAGCGGCGAGAAAATCGCCAAGTCGCGCAAGGCTTTAGAACGTTTTATCGGCACGAGCCATCCGAGCGACGAATATTTTTTAATCGCCTTTAACAGCCGCGCCCAGCTTCTGCTCGACCGCACGCGCGACGGCGAATCGGTTTTGCAGAAATTGACGCTCGTCGCGCCGAAAAGTAATACGGCGCTCTACGACGCCTGCTATCTCGGCATCGAGCGCGTAACGAGCGGAACGCGCCAGAAAAAAGCGCTTTTGATTATCAGCGACGGGCAGGATAACGCATCGCGCTACAGCTTTAACGAAGTTCGGCGCTTGATGAAAGAATCGGACGTAACGGTTTACGCCGTCGGAATTATGGGCGGCGGCGACTCCGGCAGCGCCCTCGGAATGCAGGGACAATCGTTTCTCGACGAACTGACTTCGGTTACGGGCGGAAAATCTTTTTACCCGCAGACCGACGTTGAATTGGACGAAATTTTCGAGCGCATCGCGCTTGAGCTTCGTCATCAATATTCAATCGGTTTTACGCCGAACGATTTCACACCGGACGGAAAATGGCATAAAACAAAAGTTAGGGTCAACCCGCCGCGCGGTCTTCCGCGTCTAACAGTTCGCAGTCGTGAAGGTTATTACGCAACGCCTAACACGAATTTCCGCTAAAATTTACTGTTTTGATAAAGAAGATTTGATAAAGAAGAAATGAAAAGAAAATCAATTTACATTCTGCTGTCCGTTTTTTGTTTCGGTTTAATCGCCGCTTTTTACGATTTTTCCGTTATAAATGCTCAAACTAACAGAACTCCGACGCGCGTGCCAAACGCGTTGCCGACACCGACGCCCGCGCCTCAAAAATCCGCTTCTCCGACACCCGCGCCGACCGTTTCGCCAACGCCGGAAGAAGACGACGATGACGGCGGAATTATCAGAATCGATACGGAAGAAGTTAATCTGAATGTTCGCGTTATCAATCGCAATAATCGACCGATTAACAATCTTCGGCAGGATGAATTTAAGGTTTACGAAAACAATGTTCTACAGCCGATAACGTCGTTCACCAGAGCGGAAGTTCCGACCAATTATTCTCTCGTTCTGGACAACTCCGGTTCGCTTCGCAGCCAGCTCGAAAAAATTATCGAAGCCGGTAAAATTATCGTCAACACCAATAAACCCGCCGACGAAACGAGCATTATCCGCTTTGTCAGCCGCGAAAAAATAACCATCGAGCAGGATTTTACGCCGAACAAAGCGGATTTAGGCGAAGCGCTCGACAATCTCTACGTCGAAGGCGGGCAGACGGCGATTATCGACGCGGTTTATCTGGCGGCTGAAAAAGTTGACCAGTATGAAAACAGCCGCAATCCGAACGAGAAAAAACGACGGGCGCTGATTTTGGTTTCAGACGGCGAAGACCGCGACAGTTATTATAAGGAAGCGCAGCTTTTCGAGCTTCTGCGCGAAGCCGACGTGCAGATTTTCGTCGTCGGTTTTGTCAATGAATTGAGTAAAGAAGGCGGTTTTATCGGCAAAAGTCCGCAGGGCAAAGCTAAGGCTTTTCTCGAACGACTGGCAACCGACACGGGCGGCAAGTCATATTTTCCAAACTCCGCCGGCGAATTAACCGGAATCGCGCAGGATATTGCAACCGAACTGAGAACTCAGTATTTGGTCAGCTATTCGCCGACCGACGATAAAAAAGACGGCTCTTTCAGAAATATCAAAGTCGTCGTCGGCGACGGTCCGAACAAGGAAAAGCGCATAGCCGTAACCCGAACGGGCAGAAATTCGGTCGGCGATAAATCGAGCCTGCCGGTTTTGCAAAAGACGAATCCGCAAATTAAAGGTCAATAATTCATTATAAAATTGAGCGCATAATAGAAGGAAGGCGGGAAAATTTTCCCGCCTTCCTTTATTTTTACGATTATCGAACCGCCGATAAAACAAATCGCCCGGCAAGCAAAAATTTCGACTTTTTACTTTTCCGGCACGGAACCGGAAATTTTCTTTCTGTTCGTCTCGCCCGTCCGCAAAACCGGAATGCCTTCGTCAACTTCCGAATGCGGACGCGGAATAACATGAACCGCCGTTACCGTGCCGATTCTCCGCGCCGCCGCCGAGCCCGCGTCAACCGCCGCTCTGACCGCGCCAACTTCGCCGCGAACGATTGCGACGACTAAGCCGGCGTCTATTTTTTCGTAACCGACCAGGCGGACATTGGCGGATTTGACCATCGCGTCCGCCGCTTCAATCATCGCCACGAGTCCCATACATTCGACCATTCCGAGCGCTTCCATAAATTACACCTTTCCGATTCCGGGTTTTTTCCAATAATTACCCAACCAATATTTATCAAATCAATCTGAAATTCGCCGTAAACACAAATTTTACTTCAAATACATAGCCAGAAATAAAATCACGGCGGCAACAATCGTTAATCCGACCGTCACGGAAATAAACCAGACGTTCGGCGCGTTTTCGTGTTCTTCCCAAACGACTTCGACGGTTTTCCTTTCCAGCGATTTCGATTTTCGGCGCAGAGACGCGGCGGATTTTAGTTCGGGTTTCGGTTTGGTTTCTAAATTTTTACTGTTCTTCGACTCTTTTATTCCGGCATCTTCGACAATCGGCGTTAATTTCGATTCTTCAATAACTACGGTTTGTTCCGGCTCTTTTTTAATTTCTTCCTTTTTAACTTCAGGCGCAAACCGTTTTTCCGGCGGTTTTTTTTCCGGCTTTGTTTCGACTGCTACCGCGCCGCCGCAGTTGTAGCAAAAAAGCGCGTTCGGTCGAACGTCCGCGCCGCAGACGCCGCAAGTTTTGTTTTCGACAAATGTTTGAGCCATTACAAAAGCGGAATCGAAAAAATTACGATTAAAGAAAACTTTTTTAACATTTACAAAGCCTCTAAACTTTGGCGAATATCTCTCTTTCTTCACCCAAATCGCGGGCGGACGGCGTAATAATCGTTTTAGCCGTAACAAAAATTTTCTCGCCCGCGTCTAATGCGCGTTTAACGTCGTTCTCGCTGACAAAATCGACCGTTTTCGGTTTTGCGCCGTTCGACCCGTTCTGTTCGGTGTTCGTTATCTGATGAATAATCGTTTTTACTTCAGTCGATTTAGGCTCTTGAATTACTGGTTTTTGCTCTGCAATTATCGGAGTTTCGACAATTTTGGTTCTTAAAAATTTATCGACGATTGCCGCAATCTGCTCGCGCTTAATTGTTTGACCGTTTTCTATTTTCGGTTTCCGGCTTTCGGAAATTGAATCCTGTAATTTGTAATCCGAATTTTTCACCGACGACTGACCGCTGACGGGCTTGGTTTCAAAAGCGACGCGTTTAATGTCCATTAAATGAATCGGCGAAACGTTGTCGCTTGTTACGTTTCCGCCCCACGAACCGCAACCCAAAGTCATCGACGGCGCTAAATCGGTCGAAAAACCGATTGCGCCGTGCGTCGTCGGCGAATTTATGATTATCCGGGAAGCGGGCATTTTCGCGCCGTAAGCAATCGCGGCGTCGCGGTTTTCCGTGTGCATTCCGGCGGTGTGTCCCATTCCGCCGAACTGCAAAATTTCAAGGCATTTCTGCGCCCCCGCTTCGATTCCGTCGGCGACGAAAAACGCCAGCGTCGGCGAAAGTTTTTCGATTGACCACGGAAAATTGCGCCCGACGCCGCCGCAGTCGGCAAGCAGGCAGCGCGTTCCGGCGGGAACGGAAATTCCGGCGAGATTGGCGATGAATTCGGCGGATTTGCCGACGATTTTCGGGTTCAAAGTTCGCTCCGGCGTGAGCAGAATTTTACCGACGACTTCGGCTTCGGCTTGATTTAAAAAGTGTCCGCCCTGCCGTTTGAATTCTTCGCGCACCTGACTTGCAATTGGCGCGTCCGCGACGACCGATTGCTCAGAAGCGCAAATTGTGCCGTTGTCAAAACAAGTCGAAGTTAAAATATCGGAAACAGATTTCTCCACATTCGCCGTTTTTTCAATAAAAACCGGCACGTTGCCCGGTCCGACGCCGAACGCCGGTTTGCCCGACGAATACGCGGCGCGGACGAGTCCGATTCCGCCGGTCGCAAGGATAACCGCCGTGCGCTTGTGCTTCATCAAAGTTTCCGTGCCTTCGATAGTCGCGTTCGATAAACATCGAATCGCGTCGGGCGGCAAACCTTCTTTGACGCCGGCATCGCGCATCACGCGAGCGGTTTCGACAATCGAGCGCGCGGCGGACGGATGCGGCGACAAAACGATTGTGTTGCGGGATTTGACGGCGATGATAACTTTAAAGATTGTCGTCGAAGTCGGATTAGTCGAAGGAATAATCGCCGCGACGACGCCGCGCGGTGAAGCGATTTCGACAATGCTTTCGGTTTTCCGGACGACGCCGACGGTTTTCAAATCGCGAAAATAATTCCAAACGTCTTCGGCGGCGAAACGGTTTTTCTCGCGTTTGTCCGCCGCAATCCCGAAGCCGGTTTCTTCGTTTGCCATCGCGCCGAGACGCGCCGATTCCGACAACGCAGCCTGCGCCATCGCTTCGCAAATCCGGTCGATTTTCGCCTGGTCGAATTTCGCCACCGCGCCAAAAGACAGATACGCCGATTCAACCGCGTCGCGCGCTTCCTGCTGTGAAATTAAATCCTTATCTTCGGGCATTTCCTTTCAATTACGATATTACGAAATTACGAATTAAGATTTGGTTCTCGATTCAATCTCGTAATTCGTAATTTTTGTAATTTCATAATTTATTTTGTTTTCGTTCTGGTGTTGTCTTTAGCTGAAATTTCGCTTCCCGCTTCGCCCGCGCCCAATTGACCGCGCGAGCCGCCGCCTTGAATCGCTTTTTCATCCGGGCTGTAGCCGACGCCTTTCGGCAGAACTCTTTCGACTTCGCCGTGCGGACGCGGAATGACGTGGACGCTGATAAGCTCGCCGACGCGACGCGCAGCCGCCGCGCCCGCGTCCGTCGCCGCTTTGACCGCGCCGACATCGCCGCGCACGAAAATCGTTACATAACCCGCGCCGATATATTCCTTTCCGATTAACTGGACATTAGCGGATTTAACCATCGCGTCCGCCGCTTCGACCGCGCCGACAAAACCTTTGGTTTCGACCATTCCAAGTGCTTCAAGACTCATTCTTCTTTTCCCTCTCTTTTATATTCGTTTTATATGGCTTGCCGATGCTGGTGCGGCGATTTGAATAATGCCTTAACGTATCACGCGCATCAAGCAATAATCAAGCGCTCGTCCGATTATAAATTCGGCTGAAACAATTGACATTTTTACTTTATAAAAGATATATTTCATCATTAGAACCGATTTGAATTTTCAAACCGTTACAGAACATTGAACAAAATATAATAATGTCAATAACTCTCGGCGAAAAACTGCGACAGGCACGTGAAGCGCGCGGCATCAGTATAAGTGAAATTGCTGAACAAACGCGGATTGCCCCGCTTTATATCAAGTCTATCGAAGAGGATGATTACCGCACTCTGCCCGGCGGAATTTTCAATAAGGGTTTTGTAAAATCATACGCCAAATACGTCGGCATCGACGAACAGGAAGCTCTCCAGGATTACGGCGCGCTGGTCGGCAGCCAAAATATTCAAAGGACGGAAGACACGAAAACTTACCGTCCCGAAGTTTTAACCGACGACCGCGCATCCAAATCAAATTTACCGACGCTCATTTTCGCCGTCGTAATTCTGGGTTTAATGACCTTCGGAATCTTGTGGCTGGTCAGTTATCTTCAAAATCGGCAAACCGACACAACCGCCGTCAACGCGAATGTTTCGGCGAATACGAACGTCAACTTAATGAATCCGGCGACATCCGCCAATGCCAACACATCGATTGTTTCCGTTCCTTCGATGAACGATTTAAATATTGAAGTCAGAGCGGTCAACACGCCGGTTTCACTCAATACGACCAGCGACGGAACGCGCGCCAGCAGGTTAGTGTCGCCCGGAAAGCCGCTTAACTTTCAACCGAAAGAAGCCTTAAAAATCGGATATACCCGGTCGCTAGCTCAAAATGTGCAGATGACGATTAACGGCAAACAAATTGCCCTTCCGACCGCACCGGCAAATTCGGGTCGAAGCGTAATCGAATTTGAAATTAACAGTAACAATATCGCCTCAATCTGGCAGAACGAAAGAATTTCCTTTGATGCGGCGGCAAACGCGCCGAGATAGCGCAACTTACGAGACTTTGTTATAAATACAGAATCAAAGAAGTATTTTGAAATAATCAGCGTTCGGTTTCACCCGCAGAAAAATTGCGGGTTTTTTATTTATATTTTGCAGTTTATAAAATTATGATAATCGAAGAAATTAAAGAAGGCTTAACA
>JALZOE010000547.1 GCA_030857325.1 Acidobacteriota bacterium | reverse complement strand
TCGAATTTTTTAATTTCCGTGTCTCTGAGCGCTTCGTTTACTCGCTGCGCCGTTTCTTCGTCGAGCCGTCGAGCCAGAAAAACGAATCTTTTGCCGTTTTCTTTGGCTTCGCTTAAATTTTTATAAATCTCGTTCGGTTTGACCTTCAGCGCGTCGGCGACTCGTCTGGCGGTCGTTTCGACATCTTCGATTTCCGACGGGTCGGCAAACAGCGATTTCGCCTGTACGCTCATTGCCAGCGCGCGTTCCGAGCGGTCGTAAATCGAACCGCGAAGCTGTTTGCTTTTTACCTGATTGCGCCGCTGTCCCTGCGCCTGTTCGGCAAGCCATTCGTGCTGATTTACCTGCAAATGCACGAGCCGCACGCCGATGCCGCCGATCCACAGAATAAAAAACGCGACAATCAGCATAAAGCGCGTGTAAACGGTCTGCGTCGAATCTTTCTTTCGGCTGATTTTTCTCGGTTGTTTCTCCATTTTTCGGTTTGTATTCGGGAAATTAGCTACACCGCTTTCTTGATAAAATGACAAAATTATTTTTTCGGCTGCGTCGTTGCTTTTTTCGCATCGGCGACTGAAGTTTTGTCTTCCCTGGTTTTTTTCGCGGGTGTTTTTTCCGCGACGGCGGGCGCGGCGGTTTTGCCCGGCGCGGTTACTTTCGGTTTCGGCGTTTCCAATTTTTCCGCTTTTTCCGCCCTCGTCTTAGCCGGTTTAGCGCTGTTTGGGCGGGAAGCCTCGTTATTGCCCGCCGACATCACCTTAAATCCGATTTTCTTCGCCGCTTTTTTTATTTCCGTCGGCGAGAGCGCGATTTCCTTTGCAAGAAGCAGGCGGCGTTTATCCGATTCGAGTTCTTCGCTTATTCTGCGAAGTTTTGAATTTTTGATGCTGAAATCAATCAAGGAAAAATGCTGGCGCGCGGCGAAAAAGAAACCGATTATCAAACATATTCCGCAGACAATGATCAAAAATCGATAGCGCAGCGAAAGCGAAACGCTTTTTTGCTGCCGCGGACGACGAACGTTTTTTGTTTGATTGTTCGGAGAACTCCTTTTTCGGCTCATAATTTCGGCTCCAGAAATCAATATCGACTTTGCAACTTAAAGTTTCAGACAGGCGCGCAGTTTGGCACTGCGGGCGCGCGGATTTTCTTCTGTTTCCGCATCGGTCGGGACAACCGGTTTTTTTGTCAAAATTTTAACTTGCCTGCTCGCGTCGCAGACGCAAGCGGGTAGGCGCGGCGGGCAAAAACATTTTCCCGACAGTTTCTGCATCGTCTGCTTGACGATGCGGTCTTCCAAAGAATGAAACGTTATCACCGCCAATCGACCGTCTTTTTTCAAAACATCCACGGCATCGCGGACGAATTGCTCTAAAATTTCAAGCTCGCTGTTGACGGCGATTCTTAAAGCCTGAAACGTGCGCGTCGCCGGATGAATCTTGTCCTTTTTATTGCGTCCGACAGCTTTCTCGATTGATTCGGTTAGCTCTCTCGTCGTTTTTATCGCTTCGCCAAGCTCTCTTTTCCAAACAATTCGGCGGGCAATTTTTCGGGACGATTTTTCTTCACCGTATTCATAAATGACGCGGGCAATATCAAACTCGGAAAGTCTTTCAAGCAACTCAGCCGCCGTTTCCCTGTCCGATTCCGCGTCCATCCGCATATCGAGCGGCGCGTCGAACCGGAAACTGAAACCGCGCGTCCGGCTGTCAAACTGCAAGGACGAAACGCCCAAATCGGCTAAAACGCCGTCAACCTGTTCGATTTTCGCTTCGGCTAAAACCTGCTTAACACGCGAAAAATTCGATTGGAAAATTTTTATTCCGCCGCCGAATTTTTTCAGTCTTTCGGTCGCCAGCCCAATCGCTTCGGCATCCTGGTCGATTCCGAGAACTGTCGTGTCGGAAGCCGCCGCTAAAATCGCTTCCGCGTGTCCGCCCAAGCCGAGCGTCGCATCGACGAAAGTTTCGCCGGCTTGCGGTTTAAGCAAACACAGGGTTTCCGCGAGCAGAACGGGTTTATGTAAATTTTCGGCTTTGTTTTCCGGCACGTTTCAAAGAGCGAACCTCTGAATAAAGCTGTGCGGTTTTTCAACACAAAGCCGCTTCGAGGTTTAATTTTTCAAAAACCTTTGACAATAATTTTTATCGTAATTTTGACGCTGCAGCGGAAAATTGAATTTATCGACCGTCCCGATTTTTTCAATCCGCCGTTTATATGATTTCCGCCCAATATCCGTTCAGAAATTTTTTTTGGGGAAAGTGCTTAAAAATCTCCAAAATCTTAAACACTATTTGTGTGGATTCTTCCAACGCCCAAATATTCGTTTCAGGCTGTTTTTCAACCGGATAAGAAGCATCTTACAGTTA
>JALZOE010000128.1:5766-7160 GCA_030857325.1 Acidobacteriota bacterium | reverse complement strand
TTATTATCGGAAGGCGTTCGGGTTTTCGCGCCTTGCGTATTCGGGGCTGGAGACGGGGAATCGGGAGACGGCTTCGTATGTCGTGCGGCAGAATCGGGCGGCGTTTGTTTTGACGACGCCGCTGTCGGGCGAACACGCGGCGAGCGAGCATATCAGAGAACACGGCGACGGAGTTTATGATATTGCGTTTCACGTCGAGGACGCGGATTTCGCGTTTACCGAAGCTGTTCGGCGCGGGGCGACGGGGGCGATTGAGCCGTATGATATGACGGACGAGAACGGCAGCGTGCGGCGGGCGGCGATTCGGACTTACGGCGATACGATTCACTCGTTTATCTCCTATAACAACAATAACGGACACAATTACAGCGGCGTTTTTCTTCCCGGCTTTACCGAACAGCAAATCGCGGGCGATGATGTCGGCATCGTGCTGGTTGACCATATGGTCGGGAACGTCGAGCTTGGCAAAATGGAAACGTGGTGCAATTATTACCGCGACGTAATGGGTTTCGAGCGTTACATCACGTTTGACGACGAAGATATTTCAACCGAATATTCGGCGCTGATGTCAATCGTGATGTCGGACGGCGGACACAACATCAAATTCCCGATAAACGAACCGGCGGAAGGCAAGCGCAAAAGCCAGATACAGGAATATCTCGACTACTACAAAACGCCCGGCGTCCAGCACGTCGCGCTGCTGTGCAAAGACATCATCGCAAGCGTCAGCAAATTACAGGCGAACGGCGTCGAATTCCTGCGCGTTCCCGATTCGTATTACGCCGAAATCCCGGCGCGCATCGGCGAGATTGACGAAAACATCGAAGAGTTAAAACGCTTGGGAATTCTCGTTGACCGCGACGAAGAAGGTTATCTATTGCAAATCTTCAGCAAAAACACGCAAGACCGCCCGACGGTTTTCTTTGAAATCCTGCAAAGAAAAGGCTGCAAAGGCTTCGGCAAAGGAAATTTCAAAGCCCTGTTCGTCTCGATTGAAGAAGAACAGGCTAAACGCGGGAATTTGTAATGACGATTAATTATTTTCTTTTGTAAAAATCATAAGGACGAAAAATGTTTAAGAAAGACGTTATATACAATCGACGAAAAGATTTACACGAACCTTTTGGTGGCAATCAGCAAAGCGGTATTGCATCTTGCAACAAGCATCCATACGTTTTTCTTTTTTCTGCTCCAGCTGGTGAAGAATTCGGCTACAAAGACGGCTGGATTTCTGACGAAGAATTCGTTTATACCGGCGAAGGACAACGCGGCGATATGCAATTTGTTCGTGGCAATAGAGCTATTCAAGACCATCTTGCGAACGGTAAGCAACTTCATTTATTTGAACATTATAGAATGGGCGAGTATAAATATCTGGGCGAATTTCAGTATCG
>JALZOE010000128.1:0-5756 GCA_030857325.1 Acidobacteriota bacterium | reverse complement strand
ATTCAAGACCATCTTGAAAATGGAAAGCAACTAAGCAGGGGGACAAAAATTTCGAGGTATTTAGAAAATTGAAAGTCTGATTTTTTAAGGCTCAAACAGTTTCTTTATACCGCAAACTATTTGGTCAGGTGCTTACATTTATTTGAACATCACAAAATGGGCGACTATAAATATTTAGGCGAGTTTCAATATCGCTCTTTTGAATATCAAAGCGGAACAGATGTTAATGGACGAGAAAGACAAATCATTAGGTTTCATTTATCTTTGACAAAGTAAAAATGTGGAAACAGCGACTTTGTTATCATGTCGTCCGTTAAATCTAAAGTTGCGCGCGGCAAAATAAAATATGCAAACCGAAACGCTCGAGAATCCAATCATATGATGCTTCCGCGCTACGAACTTAAATCTGATGAGAGTTTAACCGTTTTTGAGTTTGTGAGCGTTGGCGGAAAAGGCGAGATTTCAAAGATTGTTCAGTATTCGGAAACCAATTTGAAGGATTTTTACAATCTCGGTTTCGGCGATAAAGACTTGCAGACGGGCGAGGTTGACGACACGGTTATTTCAGACAACGGCGACGGTCAAAAAGTTCTGGCGACGGTTGCCGCTACCGTTTACGCTTTTACCGATAAATATCCAGAGGCTTGGATTTACGCGACGGGCAGCACAAAATCGCGGACGAGACTTTATCGAATCGGATTGACGAATAATCTGGGCGAAATTACGGAGAGTTTTGAGTTATACGGACAGCGAGAAGGCGAATGGCAAGAGTTTATCCGAGGCGTTGAATACGAAGCGTTTTTGGTCAGACGAAGGAGTTAAACCGATGAAAAAAATTGAGGAATTAAACAAATCCAAGCTGCCGATAGTCAAAATCGACAAATCGCTCGGCAAATACAGAGACAAGGTTCTGTTCAAGGAAAAGGTTGAAAAAGCCAACGAAACATTAAAAAGCGTCGGTTTGCCGAAGGGTTTACAAAAATCAAAAGCATAATACTTGCTCGCAAAATAAAATATGCAAACCGAAACGCCCGAAAATCAAGGCGCGCTTGTTGCGCCAATCAACGCCGTCGCCGAATTGATTGACCGCGAGATTCACCAGAAAACGCTTGAACAAATCAATGTTCTGGCGCGTGAATATGAAATTCGCAATCCGTCGGAAGTTGCGGAGTTTTTAAGTGAAAACCTTTTTTTGCTGGATTTGCTTAAAAAAATTCCCGCGCAGATTCGTAAGATTTTCGGGAAGAAGCAAAATTTGACGTTGCAGTATTATTTTGACCCGGAAGATTCTTCGTGGAACAAATTGCACGTTTATATTCCGACGAAATTCAAAAGCCGGGAATCCAGAAATTTGCTGGAAAAATTCGGCGAAAGCTGGTGGTTTGATAACGAAACGCGGGCGGACTCAAAGATATTTGTTAATTTGAGGTTCGTCAAATGAGTTTCGACTGGAACGAATTTCAGGTTTTAGCCGAAGAATTGCGCCGGCGCGAAGACGAAGCCGCAAAAAGAACGGCAATCAGCCGAATTTATTACGCGATTTATTGGCGGGCAAGAAATCTTTTGGAGAGCGAAGGCTTCGTCTATCGGCAAGATGGTAAATCGCATCAACAAGTCTGGCAGGAGTATAAACAAAGAGGTCGCACCCATAACGCAATCAGAAGATTCGGCATTTTTCTGCGAGATAATAGGACGCAAGCCGATTATATCGCCGATGTTGAAGATGTTTCGGGTTTAACCGAAGATTCTTTTGAATTAGCGGAAAAGATTATTTATTATCTGCAACAAATCGAAAAGAAAACTCAAAACTAATGACGATAAGCGAAAAACAGTTCAAATATCAAAGCGGTTTCGGCAACGAATTCGCTACTGAAGCAATCGCGGGCGCGCTTCCCATCGGGCGCAATTCGCCGCAGAGAGTTGCGTTCGGGCTTTACGCCGAGCAGTTTTCGGGAACTTCTTTTACGACGCCGCGCCTTTTGAATAAGCGGACGTGGACGTATCGGATTCGCCCGTCGGTTACGCACAAGCCGTTTGAACAGATTGACAATAACCGGCTCGTTTCGCGGTTCGATGAGATTGAGACGACGCCTAATCAATTGCGCTGGAATCCGTTGCCGATGCCTGAAACCGAAACGGATTTTGTTGGCGGTTTGACGACGATTGCGGGAAATGGCAATTTGTTCGCGCAGACGGGAATTGCGATTCATATTTTCGCCTGTAACAAGGAAATGACGGAGCGGTTTTTTTATAACGCGGACGGCGAAATGCTTGTCGTCGCGGAGAAAAATCGCGTTCGATTTTTGACTGAGCTTGGAATTATCGAAATCGGCGCGGGCGAAGTTTGCGTTATTCCGCGCGGTTTGAAGTTTCGCGTCGAACTGCCGGACGGCACGGCTCGCGGGTATGTTTGCGAAAACTTCGGGGCGCATTTTCAATTGCCGGATTTGGGTCCGATTGGCGCGAACGGTCTGGCGAATCCGCGCGATTTTGAAACGCCCGAAGCGTGGTTTGAAGACAGAGACGGCGAATTTGAATTGGCTGCTAAATTCGGCGGAAATTTGTGGAGTTGCGCGATTGACCACTCGCCGCTCGATGTCGTCGCGTGGCACGGAAACTACGCGCCTTATAAATATGATTTGCGGCGGTTTAACACAATCGGCTCGGTTTCGTTCGACCATCCAGACCCGTCGATTTTTACGGTTTTAACCGCGCCTTCGTCGGAAATCGGCGTCGCCAACTGCGATTTCGTCATCTTTCCAGATCGCTGGCTCGTTGCCGAAAATACGTTTCGCCCGCCGTGGTTTCACCGCAATTATATGTCGGAATATATGGGTTTGGTGTTCGGCGCTTACGACGCCAAGGAAGAAGGCTTTGTCGCGGGCGGCGGTTCATTGCATAATCAGATGAGCGCGCACGGACCGGACGCCGAAGCGTTTGAAAAAGCCTCAAACGCTGATTTGAAGCCGCAGAAATTGGAAAATACGCTGGCGTTTATGTTCGAGTCGCGTTATATTATTCGTCCGACGCGTTTTGCGATGGAAACCGCCGAGTTGCAGCGCGAATATTTTGAAGTCTGGCAAAAACTGCCCAAAAATTTTAAGGTGTAATAGATTCGACTGCCGCGTTTTGATTGTCGAGCAAAATAATTTTTTAAACTGTTTGCCTCAACAAAAAACATTTACCTTTTCCGGTTTTCATCATAAAATAAAAGGGCTTCGATGCAACCATAATTTGGAGGCGGCACATCATAGACAGAGACGATTTATTAAATTCCGACTGCACTTTAACAGGAGCGACTATGGACTTAGCCTCAGTAATGGCGGAGCGCGACGGCTCATTTCAAATTGAGGAAAGCGACGGCGTTTCCGCGTTTGTTTCACCCGCGGCGACGGAAATCGTTAAAGCCGACACGCCGGATTTTGAATTGACAAAGCTCGCCGCCGCCGGAAATATTTCCGCCTTTGAACTGCTTTACGAGCGTTATCACCGCCGTACTTACGGGCTTTGTCTGCGAATGACGAGCAACCCGACCGAAGCCGAAGATTTAACGCAGGAAGTTTTTATACAGCTTTTCCGTAAAATCGGCAGTTTTCGCGGCGAATCGGCTTTTTCGACGTGGCTTCACCGCTTGACCGTAAATCAGGTTTTGATGCACTTTCGACGGCGCAGCGTAAAAAATGAAAAAACTTCGGAAGACGGCGAAATTCCCGAACAAATCGTGCCGGGAACGGAAAATCAATCGAGAATGCCGGTTCTCGACCGCATCGGTTTAACCAAAGCCGTTTCGGAATTGCCGCCCGGCTACCGCAACGTATTTCTGCTTCACGATGTCGAAGGCTACGAACACGAAGAAGTCGCCCGAATAATGAAAATCTCGGTCGGAACTTCAAAATCTCAGCTTCACAAAGCGCGCCTCAAACTTCGCACTCTTTTGTTTAAGAAAAACGGAACGTAAAATCCAATCAAATTTTTTTGCAGGGCAACTTAAAACTTTCAGCGGCAATCTATTTAGTTGAAGTTACAATTTGGCGACGGCGTTAAATTAAACTGTTTCCGTTTTCAATCGAAATTCAATGAACTGCGAACAATGCCAGGAATTAATTAGTTTATTTTTAGACAATGAACTCGACGAGAAAAACTCGTCCGGCGTCCGAACGCATATTGCCGTGTGCGCCGAATGTGCCAGGATTTGCGAGGAGTTTGCGATACTTCTCGATTTTTGCGCGCTCGACGAAGCGGAAACCGTGCCGCCGCCCAATTCAAAAGCTCTGTGGTGCCGGATAAATAATATAATCGAAAGCGATTTCGAGCCGGAAATTCGGCGGGAAATTCCGAAAGCGGAAATTAAAACGGGACTTTTATCGAGAGTCCGGCGCAACCACTGGCAGTTTTCGTTTTCACAGGTTTTATCGTCCGTTCTGGGAATCGCGCTTATCAGTTCTTTGCTGACGTTTGTCGGTTTTAAGAATTATACGACGGCGACGGCGGACATCGGCAATTTTACGGCGAACGCAACGGCTGCTCCGACGGTTTTTGAAAAGGTTCTCGGCAAATTCGGTTTTATTGAAACGCCGGAGGCGGCGCGCGACCGGCGTGTTAAAGAACAACAGGCGGCAATCGATTACTGGAACAAGCGCGTCGAAGCGCGCCGCACCAACTGGAACAATCATCTGCGGCAGGCATTTGACCGCAATGTCAACGAGATAGACCAGGTTGTTTTTGAATACGATAAAATTTTGCGGGAAAATCCGCAGGACGAACTTTCAGGCGAAATGCTCGATTCGGCGCTCAGCAATAAAATGGAGCTTCTGCGCGCCTTTGCCGATTTATAGTGTTGGTTTTGGAGCGATGAATTTGGAATTGAAAAAAACATTCGGCTTTTCGGCAAAAAATAAAACTACGATTCTTCTGTTGACCGTAGTTTTTTTCTTTGCGCTCTCGGCAATCGATGTCGCGGCTCAGAAAAGATTTTCGAGAAGTTATCCGGCGAGTAAAAACGTTCGCCTTCAGTTGACCAATCGCACCGGAACCGTAACGGTCGAAGGCTGGGACAGAGCCGAAGTTAAAATATTCGCCGAGATGGAAGCGCCGACGGCAAATATCGAACCGCAGAATTTAAGCGGCACGATTTACGTTAATCTGGTTAAAGACAATCAGGGCAGAAACGAAGTCGGCAACGTCAATTTTCTTATCAAAGTTCCGTATAATTCGATGGTCGATATTGAAACCAGGATGGGAAATCTGAACGTCAGCAACGTCGGCGGCGAAAAAGTTCGGGCGCATATTTCGAGCGAAGGCGATATAATTTTGACCAACATTAGTGCGGGTGCGGTTTCCGCCGAAAATATCAGAGGCGACATTTTCTTCGACGGCAGTATTGAGCGCGAAGGAAATTATCGTTTTACATCGATGAGCGGCAGCATCAATCTGCGGATTCCCTTTAATTCTTCTTTTCGTCTTGTCGCGACGGCACCTTCGACGCGCAGCATTTCGCTCGGCTCATTTGCAAATCCCGATATGAGCTTTGTCGGCAACGGTCGACGCATCGTCGGCAGATTCGGCGACGGCAGCGCGTCCTTAACCGTTACCAACCAGCGCGGAACCATTGCGTTTATCAGAAGATAGACGAGCAAGTGTAAACGCAAATACTTATTTTCTCCCGCCTTTTAAGTCTTCGGCTGTCCGATTCAAAAAAAATGAAAAAAAATATAAAAGCGAAAAAAATCTGCGTTTATTTGTGTCTGTCCGTGGTT
>JALZOE010000546.1 GCA_030857325.1 Acidobacteriota bacterium | reverse complement strand
TGCCCGCGCTCCGACCGCTTACTCCTCATCAATATAATTTATATTGTCTTTCTACTCTTAATTCACATTTTTACTACATTTTTTAATGGTAATGATAAAGTATAAATAACCTAGCCGCCCGAAACCGCCGTAAAAATCGCCAGCTCGTCGCCGTCGTTTATCGTCTCCTCGCCGCCGGCATATTCCTGATTAATGGCAAAAAGCAGAGAATGTAATTTCAATTGCGGAAACTTTTCGACAATTTCGGCAAACGCTTCACTCGCTTTTGTCTGTTTCGCCAAATTGATTTCAATTTCCCTTTTCCCGACCGCTTCCGCCGTCGCGCCGAAAAATAATACTTGCACTTTCATAACTTTGTCCCGAAAAGATTTGAGTGGCGAACAAACGCGGAGAACGCGAGCAAGAATTAAATTTATTTTTGTATTTCCTTTTCGTGTTTTTTAGTGTTTGTTCGTGTTTGTTCCTGGCTAATTCTTTCTTAATTCCCGCTTCAAAATTTTCCCCGTCGCGCTAATCGGCAAGCTATCACGAAATTCGACGTGGCGCGGATATTTATTGGCGGCAAATTGTTCTTTGCACCAATCTGTAAAATCTTCCGCCGACAAATCAAAGCCTTGTTTCAGGACGACGAACGCTTTAACTTCTTCGCCCAAACGCTCGTCCGCGACGCCGACAACCGCAACCAAAGAAACGGCTTCGTGCGTTATTATGACTTCTTCCAATTCGCGCGGATAGACGTTGTAGCCGCCGCGCAGAATCATATCTTTTTTGCGGTCAACGATTGACAAATAACCGTCCGTGTCGATTACTCCGATGTCACCGGTGTGAAACCAGCCGTTTTTAAATGCTTCGGCGGTAGCTTCGGGACGTTTGTAATAACCCTTCATTATATTATGCCCGCGAATGACGACTTCACCGCGCTGCCCGCGCTCGACTTCGCAATCGTCGTCGTCAAAGCATTTGATCTCGACGCCGAAAATCGGCTGTCCGACCGTTCCCGGTTTCGACGGTTTTTCAAAATGATTGAAACAGGCGAGCGGCGAAGTCTCCGATAAACCGTAGCCTTCTAAAACCCTGATGCCGAAAACCCGTTCAAATTCCTTCATCACTTCAATCGGCATCGGCGCGCCGCCGGAAGTCGGAACTTTCAAATGTTCCGAGATTTTTGAAACGTCGCAGCCGGTTTCTTCGACGTATTTGAGAATCGCCCAATACATCGTCGGCACGCCTATCCAGAAATTTACGCGCTCCTTTTCCATCGCTTCCAAAGTCGTTTTCGCTTCAAAACGCGGCAGCAGAACAATGCGGTTTCCGCCGTAAAGATTGGCGTTCATCTGCACGGTTTGCCCCGTCGTGTGAAAAAGCGGCAGAGTTATCAAAACGGTTTTCTGCTCGCCGCCCGCGAAACCCGTCGCCGATTGATGCAAGATTTGAACCGTTACCGAATTGAGAAAAATGTTCAGGTGCGTCAATTCCGCGCCTTTCGGCTGTCCGGTTGTCCCGGAAGTGTACAGAATCGCGCACGTGTCTTCGGGTTTTGTCGGGAAAGTTTCAAACGTCCCGGATTTTCCGCGGACGATTTCGCTTAGAGTTTTGGCGTTTTCAATCGGCGAAACGGCGTTTTCGTCAATCGTCAGCACGATTAAATGCTCGCACGCGTCGGTTGAATCGAATGCTTCTTTAACCGTTTGCGCCATCGGCAATTCGTCAGTGCCTTCAAAAACAAAAACGGCTTTGGCGTCCGAATCCTGCAAATGATAAGCAAATTCACGCGATTTAAATAGAACATTTAACGGCACGACAACCGCGCCGGTTTTCAAAATGCCGAAATAAACGACCGCGAAAAACGGCAGATTTGGACAGACGAGCGCGACTTTATCGCCGTGTCCGACGTTCATTTCAGAGAGCGCGTTCGCCACGCGATTCACCTGTTCGTTCAATTCGCCGTAATCGATACGCGCGTCGTTCCAGACAATCGCTTCCCTTTCAGGCGAAAGACGCGCGTGATGTTCGATAATCGAAGCCAGATTTAACGTCGTCGCGCCGTATTCCATAATTTTCGTTAATCGCAAATCGTCAACAGAACTTTTTCGTTAGTCTAGTGTTAAAAGAATAAAAAATTCAAGATTCGGAAGTCGAATTTTAGAAAATAGAAAATGAAAAATAAGCGATTCTTAAATTTTCCGTTTCCCGCTCTGTGGCAAAAATCTTTTCTTTCCGGTTAAAATATAGTTATGAATAAAACCGAAAAGGAACTCGCCTTCTTGCGCGACCTTTATATTACGCCGGACTGGACGGCGCGTTTTACAAACGTTTTTGACGAAAACTTTAAGTTCACCGACGAGCGGACGATTCTTTACGTCAATCCGGGAAC
>JALZOE010000545.1 GCA_030857325.1 Acidobacteriota bacterium | reverse complement strand
AAAATCTTTCGTTCCCAGAATCATCGAGCCGACGGGCGCGCCCAAGCCTTTCGACAAACAAAACTGCACCGAATCGACCGACGCGCATAAATCGGCAACAGTTTCATCCAGCGCGACGGCGGCGTTAAAAATCCGCGCGCCGTCGAGATGAACGGGAATCCGAAGGGCGTGCGACTTTTCGCAGATTTCGTCGGTTTGCTCCTTTGATAAAACCGTTCCGCCCGCGAGATTGTGCGAATTTTCCAGCGTGATTAAACCCGTGCGAGCGACGTAATACGGCGCGTCGTTAGCGTGAATCGCGCCGTATATTTCTTCCCAATTCAAAATTCCGCTGCCGTCCGCCGATTTTACGGGACGCGCCAGAGTTCCCGAAACCGCCGCCATCGCCGCCATTTCGTAGTTATAAATATGCCCGCGCTCTTCGATGACGACCTCCTGACCGGGTTTCGTATGAATTTTAACGGCGATTTGATTGCCCATCGAGCCGGTCGGCACAAACAGCGCCGCCTCGTTTCCGAAAATCTCGGCGGCTCGTTCCTGCAATCGATTAACCGTCGGGTCTTCGCCGTAAACGTCGTCGCCGACTTCGGCTTCTGCCATCGCCCGCCGCATCCGCGCGGTTGGTTTTGTAACTGTGTCGCTTCTTAAATCAATCATCATTTCTTCGAGTTATATTCGATGTTTCACTTTCGACGACTTCAACTTCGCCGTGTGTTTTTCTGAGCGTGTCAACCAGCGATTTGCCCAAATCTTCCAAAATGCCTTTCATCGTCGCGTTTGTCATCTCGCCGCCGTCGCCGTCGAACATTCCGCCGACGTTGCCGACTGCGATTTCGGACGGCAAAGTGTTGACGAGCAGAATCGTTAAAACGTCGCGCAGGTGTCCGAGACAGCGAATGCCGCCGAAGCCGCCGGGCGAGGCGGTCATAATGGCGGCGACTTTGCCTTTGAAACAGTCGCCCGTTTTCAAATCGCCGTTGGCGCGTGAAGCCCAGTCAATCGCGTTTTTCAAAACGGCGGGCAGTGAAGCGTTGTATTCGGGCGTGGCGATGAGCAGTCCGTCGTGTTCGAGCAAAAGCCGCTGGAGCGCGGTGGCGATTGGCGGAAAGCCTTGATTGTCCTGCAAATCCGAGTTGTAAATCGGCATCGGATAATCCTTCAAATCGATAAAGGTAACTTCCGCGCCCGCGTTTCTCGCGCCTTCGATTGCCACTTTCAAAACTCTTTTATTGTATGATTTTTCGCGCAGACTGCCCGCGAATGCTATAATTTTCGGGTTTTTTGACATAAAAATATTTCTTGATTGCCGACGAACGGATTAAAATTTCGAGTTGTTTTGAGTTTGCCACGAACTGTGGGAAAATTCCAATTCCTTGCGCCTGGAAAAATATATCTTTAGTATTTGATATTCGCGCGGCGGAAAAAGCAATCGTAATTACAGCAATTTGTATGATTTATGCATTTGAAAATCTTCAGCCGAAAATACACCAGAGCGTTTTCGTGGCTGAAAACGCGGCGATTATCGGCGACGTGGAAATCGGCGAAGATTCGTGCGTCTGGTTCGGTTCAGTCGTGCGCGGCGACGTAAATTATATAAAAATCGGGGCGCGAACCAATATTCAGGACGGCAGCGTTATTCACGTTTCGTCGAAAACTCATCCGACCGTTTTGGAAGACGAAGTTACGCTCGGTCATCGCGTAACGCTGCACGGCTGTTACATCGAAACGGGCTGTTTAATTGGCATCGGCGCGATTATTCTGGACGGCGTTCGCGTCGGGCGCGATTCGCTCGTCGCCGCCGGAAGTTTGTTGACGCCGAATACGCAAATCGCGCCGCGCTCGCTTGTTATGGGAAGCCCGGCACGCGTTAAACGCCAATTATCGACGGATGAAATTTACAATCTGGCTCGCTTTTGGCAGAATTACACGAAACTTTCTAAAGTTTATAAAAAAGAACAAGATTGACGAGGAGTTAAAACTTAAAATGCATTTATTCAATCGAAGCCGGAGCGCCGCGCTCTGGCTTATTATTATTTTCGGCGTTACATTCGCCCAGGCTCAAAATTCGTTGAACGACATCGACAATTTGACAAACAATACGGAAAAAAAGTCCGTTTCCGCCGTATCGTCGTCGGATTTTTTGACGGACAAAAATAAAATCGCCTTCGGTAAAAACAATAAAACCAGCAAAAACTTTTTTCCCGCTTCGGATGCGACCGAAACCGTCGGCGAATATAAAAAACAAAATAAAACGAGCAACCGGGAATTAGGATTCTATGCCGGTTCTTTTACTTTTCACAGGGATTTGAAAGGTCCGTCGCAGAAAGCGCCGGTCGTGTTAGTCGGCGTGCGCTATGCGTGGACGACGAAAAATAATCC
>JALZOE010000127.1 GCA_030857325.1 Acidobacteriota bacterium | reverse complement strand
CCGTTCGCATATGCAGTATGAATATGACCGCGCGAAAGACAAAGGCGGCGAACCGTCGCTTTCGGAGATGACGACCAAAGCGATTGATGTGCTGTCAAATAATAAAAAAGGCTATTTTTTAATGGTTGAATCCGGCAGAATCGACCACGCGCACCACGACGGCAACGCTTTTCGCGCTCTGACCGACACGATTGAAATGTCGAATGCCGTTCGCGCCGCTGTTTCAAAAGTAAATCTCGACGAAACTTTGATAATCGTTACCGCCGACCACAGCCACGTTTTTACAATGGCTGGTTATCCGGCGCGGGGCAATAATATTCTCGGACTCGTCCGCGAAGTTGACGACAAAGGTTTGGCGGAAGAAAAACCGAAACGCGACAAAAACAGTCTGCCCTTTCCGACGCTCGGTTACGCCAACGGTCCGGGTTATCGGGACGGCAAACGCCCCGACCTAACTCAGGAACAAACTCTAAATCCAGATTTCAAACAGGAAGCGACCGTTCCTTTAATCAGCGAAACGCACGCGGGCGAAGACGTGGCGATTTTCGCCGAAGGCGCTGGCGCGTATCTGGTGCGCGGTTCGATGGAACAAAACTGGATTTTTCAGGTAATGTTGGAAGCGATGAAGTTAAATTAAGTGAAGCCTGTGCGTAATTCAAAAAGTGCTTTGTCAGTCAAATAGCTGACCGCTATTAGCTTTTAGCTATCAGCTAGGTTTGTCAATTTCAAGAAGTTGTTTCAATAACTTGCTGAATAAATATAAGTTATTGAAACAACAACTGTTTAATTACGCACACCCTTCAATTAAGTAAACCAACTCGACTTTAGTTTGAAACGGAAAATTTATAAAATTGTATTTTTAATTAAATTTAGACAGCTTTATTTTTGTAATTAAAGGAATTTGTATTATGCCAAAAAAATATTTGATTAGTTTATTTTTAGTCGTTTTTAGTTTTATGTTTGTGTTTCCGGTCTTCGCCTGGGATGATACCGGACACAAAGTTACCGCCTATATCGCGTGGCAGCGGATGACACCCGAAGTTCGGGCAAAAGCGGTAAAGTTACTGCTCAACGCGCCGGAAGATTCGCATTTGAGCGTTTATTATCCGTCCGGTTCTCGTTCGGCGGCAGCCAAAGAACTCGAACTTTTTATGGTCGCTTCGACGTGGTCTGATATTATCCGTAACCGTGATTTTAAGGCGCGTTATGAAAAATATCATCAGGGACCGTGGCATTACGCCGATATATTTTGGAAGCAATCGAGCGGCAAAGCGGAAATTATGGAAAATCGCAGCGAAGGACTGGCGATTACAAAACTCTACGATTTCGAGAAAAACTTAAAGGATAATTCCGTTTCCGACGCCGAGAAAGCAATAATTCTGGCGTGGTTTCTGCACGTCGGCGGCGACGTTCATAATCCGCTTCATAACGCTTCGAGAATTACGGAAATCGAACCGAAAGGCGACCAGGGCGGAAATCTCTTTTTACTTTCGCCGCCGGACGCTGTGGCGGAAAATCGGGTAAATCTACATTCCTACTGGGATTCAATCCTGAGGCGAAACATTCCGCGTGAAAACGACGCCTGCGATTCCGACTATATTGCTTCGATTGCCGACAAAATTACAAAAAGACATCCGTTTTCACAAATGAAAAATCGCTTAAAACCCGGCGACTACAAAGAATGGAACAACGAAGGATTTAAACTTCTCAATCAAGCTGTGTATTTGGACGAGTTAAAACGCGGCGAACTGCCTTCTAAAAAATATCAAAACCGCGCCTTTGCAACCGGGCAGGAACAAATCGCTCTGGCAGGCTATCGTTTGGGAGAAATGCTGAACCGAATATTTCGGGTAACGTCTTAATTTTGTGGTGCGATGTCGGTCGCGCGTCCTCAACGCGCCATCAGCGCGGCGGTTTGCGTGCCGCCGTCTTCGTTGGAAAAAATCGTCGTGTAGCGGATTTTGAAGGCGTTTTCGCCGTTCGGAAAAACTTCGTAATATATAATGAGCGGAATGTCTGAAGGTTTAACATATAAACCTTCAGACCAACTAAAGAAAGGGACGGCAAGGAATGCGTCCCTTTCTTTAGTTGAAATTCCTTGTGCTGACCTCCCGCTTATTTTTGACGTAGAAATTCGAGCAAATCGTTTGTGAATTGCTCCTTGTGCGTGGCAAACAAACCATGCGGAGCGCCGTCGTATTCGATTAGTTTGGAATTAGCAATTCCCTCGGCGGCGGCTCGTCCGCTCGCGTCAATCGGAACGGTTTTATCTGCGGTTCCATGAATAATTAGTGTCGGCACCGAGATGGCTGCAAGATCAGGACGGAAATCCGTCGTTGCAAACGCTTTGGCGCAATCAAGTGTTGCTTTGAGGCTCGCCTGCATTGCTACGTTCCGCGAGGCTTCGAGCAATTCATCGCTGACCGGGTGTGAAATCAAACCAACTCCGTAGAAATCTTTAAAGAAACTCGCAAAGAATTTTGCGCGGTCCTGTTTCATTGCTTCGGTCATCTGGTCAAACGTCGCCTGATCCGTGCCGTTTGGATTATCTTCTGTTTTGAGCATGTAAGGCACAACCGATGAGATGAGCGCGGCTCGGGATACATTCTTTCCTCCGTGCCGCGACATATAGCGAGCAACTTCGCCGCCGCCCATCGAAAAGCCGAAGATTGCAGCATCCGTTGCACCTGTTTCCTCAATAACTGAGGCAAGGTCATCAGCCAGAGTGTCATAGTTATAACCGCTCCATGGCTGTTCTGAACGACCAAATCCGCGTCGGTCGTAAGCGATTGCACGAAAGCCGGCATCGGCAATAGCCATTGCCTGATCATCCCAACTGTCGGCTGAAAGGGGCCATCCGTGCAGAAGAATTACGGGGCGTCCCGTTCCCCAGTCTTTTACATAAAGTTTAGTGTTATCCCTTGTTGTTATATATGTCATCTGTTATCTCCCTTGTTCGAGCAAAAATTGCTTCGTTTAATAAAAATTGTGACTGTAATCAACCCTATACACGGCTCTGCTTAACCGAGTTAGCCGACTGACAATTTAATTTGACAGGTTGTATTACCATTATAATATTCATACCTCAGGTTTCAGCCTTCATCCCTTATATTCTGGTGTTTGATAAAAACGGCTTCGCGCATATACACGGTTAATTCGCAAATGTCTTTGACATAATCGCCGATTCGCTCAAGATGTTTAGCGACAAAAAGCAATTGGGCGACTGCCGCGGTGGTTGACGGATTGTCCGTCATCATCTCTACCAAATCATCGAACACGCGCTTGTAACTGGCATCAATGATGTGGTCTTGTTCGATAATTTCACGCGAAAAAGCGGCGTCTTCGGACGTGAAGGCATCGAGGGCGTTTCGGAGCATTACCGTGGCGTTTTCCGCCATTGTATTTAAATCCAGATATTCCTTTAACTCCGGCTCATCATTAATTCTCAGCGCGGCGTCGGCAATATTGGTGGCGTGGTCGGCGATGCGCTCTAAAATCGGCGTGATTTTCGCCACCGAAATAACCATCCGCAAATCGTGGGCGGCGGGCTGCTGCAGGGCGAGAATTTCGACGCTCATCCGGTCAATCTCAAGCTCCATTTGATTGATGATTTTGTCTTCTTCCAAAACCTGCTTGGCTAATTTGCTGTCGCGCGTCGTCAGCGACTGCATCGCGCGGCGGAGCGCCGTTTCGGTCGCTCCGCCGAGCAGCAAGAGCTTGTCGCGCATCAGATTGAGCCGCCGGTCGATAATTCTGTGTTCCATTTTTTATAATTTATCACAATAAAAAGTGATTTGCCCGAAAATTTCGACCGCGCTAACCGAATCTGCCCGTAATATAGTCTTCCGTCAATTTTTCGTCCGGGCTGGTGAACATCTTTTGCGTGGCGTTAAACTCGACGAGCTTGCCGAGCATAAAAAACGCCGTTTTGTCGGAAACGCGCGCCGCCTGCTGCATATTGTGCGTAACAATGACGATTGTATATTGTTTTTTCAGTTCGACGACGAGTTCTTCGATTTTCTGGGTCGCGCTCGGGTCGAGCGCCGAAGCCGGCTCGTCCATCAGAACAACTTCCGGCTGCACGGCGAGCGCGCGGGCGATGCAGAGACGCTGCTGCTGCCCGCCGGACAGCCCGAAAGCCGAAGTGTTCAGGCGGTCTTTAACCTCATTCCACAGCACCGCGTCGCCGAGAGCTTTTTCGACCCGTTCCTGCAAATCGGCTTTATTTTTATGTATCCGGTTGATGCGAACGCCGTAGGCGACGTTTTCAAAAATCGATTTCGGAAACGGGTTCGATTTCTGAAAAACCATTCCGACTTTGCGCCGCAGAGCGACCACATCGATGTTCGGCGAATTGATGTCCATTCCGTCAATCAGAACGTCTCCTTCGACGCGCGTATTCGGAATCGTGTCATTCATCCGGTTTAAGGTTCTCAAAAACGTCGATTTGCCGCAGCCCGAAGGACCGATAAAAGCAATTACCTCGCGTTCGGGAATTTCAAGCGAAATACCGTGCAGCGCCTGTGCCTTGCCGTAATAAAAATTCAAGTCTGAAACGCTGATTTTACTCATCTTTATTAAATCCGGTGAAATGTTTTACCTCTTTTCTTTAATACTTTTTCCGTGTTACAAAGCGCACGATAATATTGATAAATAAAATTATAGTAATCAGCACGAGCGTCGCCGCCCACGCTTTGGCGTGCCATTCTTCAAAAGGCGAAATGGCGTAATTGTAAATCTGCACCGTCAGCGACGCCATCGGTTCGTCCAGATTGACGTTGTAAAAGCGGCTGCCGAAAGCGGTAAACAGAAGCGGCGCGGTTTCGCCCAGCACACGCGCCACCGCCAGCATCGCGCCCGTCGCAATTCCCGTTATCGCGGCGGGCAGAACAATATCCCAGGTTACGCGCCACTGCGGAGCGCCGAGCGCGAGCGCGCCTTCGCGCATAGATTTCGGCACGAGTCTGACTATTTCTTCGGTCGTGCGCGTAACAATCGGAATCATAATCAAAGCCAGCGCGACCGCTCCGGCGAGCGTCGAAAAATAGCCTTGCTGCAAAACGACTAAAGCATAAACGAAAACGCCGAAGACGATTGACGGAATGCCAATCATCGTGTCGGCGACAAAACGCACGATTGTGCCGAACCAGCCGTCGCCCATTTCCGCCAGATACGTCCCGATGGCGATTCCGAGCGGGATGCCGACGAGCGATGCCAGACCGAGCAAAATCAGCGAGCCGACAATCGCGTTGCCGATGCCGCCGCCTTCGCCGACCGGCTTCGGCGTTTCAATCAGAAACTGCCAGGTCAGAGACGAAACGCCCTGATAGCCGATATAAACTAAAACAATCAGTAAAATACTGATGACGCCGAACGCGCAGAGAGCGGTCAGCGTCGTCATAATCGTATTAGTCAAGCGTCTTTTATCCATTGTCGGTTTTTAATGGCTCTGCCGCGTCTGACGGGAAACGCTCAAAATCAAAAGTTTCGCCGCTCCATTGACGATAAACGTTACCAGAAAAAGTATTAAGCCCATTTCAATCAACGCGCTTAAATATAAATCGCCCGTCGCTTCCGTGAATTCATTGGCGATGACCGAAGCAATCGTGTAACCGGGTTCAAAAAGCGACGCGCTGATTTGCGGGCGGTTACCAATAACCATCGTAATCGCCATTGTTTCGCCGATTGCCCGTCCCAATCCGAGGACGAGCGCGCCGGCGATGCCCGACGAAGCGTTTGCCAGAACAATCCTCGTGGTTTCCCAACGGGTTGCGCCGAGCGCGAGCGCCGCCTCGCGCTGCGCGACCGGCACGGTTTCCAGAATATCCCGCACGACGGCGGTGATAATCGGCGTAATCATAATCGCCAGAATAATGCCGCCGGTCAGCATTCCGATTCCCGTCGGCGTGCCTTTGAAAAACGGCAACCAGCCGAATGACGCCTGCAGCGGCGGCTGAATGTATTCGCGAAGGAGCGGCGCGAGAACGAAAATCGCCCACAAACCATAAACGACCGAAGGAATCGCCGCCAGCAGTTCGACGAGAAAAGCCATCGGGCGGGCGATTGATTTCGGAGCTTGCTCGACCAGAAAAACCGCGACACCGATGGAAATCGGCGCGGCAATCAGCAAAGCCAAGATGGAAGAAACAATCGTGCCGTAGATAAACGGCAGCGCGCCGAATTCGCCTTTAATCGGGTCCCAGACGCGCCCGAATAAAAAACCGAAACCGAATTCTTTAACCGACAGCCACGAGCTGTGCGTCATCACGGCGAGCATCGCCACGACAATCAAAAGAATCAGGGCGGCGCACGCCGTCAGCGAAAAACGAAAGATTTTATCGGATGAAAAAAACTTTCGCCGGTTTTCTTCCGCGATAAAACCGGGAACAATCGAATTATTATGATTTGACTCGTCGGGCATTAGTTTGATGTCGCCCGCAGCGATTTTCCGTCGTGTGATACCAGAGCGATTTTAGCCGACGCGCGCCTTACCATCTCCTGCGGCAGCGGCGCGTAATATAAATTTTCGGCAAATTTCGCGCCGTCGTTAATTCCCCAGGTCAGAAAATCCACCAGTGTTTTGCCGACGACTTCATCGGGCTGGTCTTTATAGACGAGGATATAAACATAACTGGAAATCGGGTAGGCGTTTTCGCCCGCCGCGTCGGTTATCGAAACGCGCAAATCTTCCGGCGTTTCATTTATCGTTTCCGCCGCCGCGTTCGTTACGGTTTCAAAATTCGAGACGACGTATTTTCCGGCTTTGTTTTTAATTTCGGCGACGGGCAGGTTATTTTTGACGGCGTAAGCGAATTCGACATAACCAATGGTGTTCGGCGTTTGCTTGACCTGTCCGGTTACGCCCTCGTTGCCTTTGCCGCCCAAACCGACGGGAAATCTCGGCGAAGTTCCTTCGCCGACTTTTTCTTTCCATTCAGGACTGACTTTCGATAGATAATTAGTAAAAACCGCTGATGTTCCGCTTCCGTCCGAACGGTGAACGACCGTTATATCGGCGGCGGGCAGATTCGCTTCCGGGTTTTCCGCCTTAATACGCGCGTCGTCCCAACGCTTGATTTTGCCGAGAAAAATATCGGCGATAACGTCGGGCGAAAAGCGCAGCGGTTTTTCGACCTGCGCCAGGTTATAAGTCAGAACGACGCCGCCGAGAATAACCGGAATATGAATA
>JALZOE010000126.1 GCA_030857325.1 Acidobacteriota bacterium | reverse complement strand
ATTATAAGTTTATCCGAAAGAAGCGTTCGCCAGGAACTGCCGAAAACCATTATCAGAGCTTCTTCATTAGGCGATTCGCCGACTTTGATGGGTTCTTTAAGTTTAGTTTTGGCGCGTAAGTTCGCTTCGGCAAATTAAAAACATTTCTAAACTTTAAATTTATGTGAATAAATCTTGACAACGATATTACAAATGTATTAAAACTTTGTTTAGTTTCACAACAAACAAAGTTTGCACAAGAAATTTACATAAATTAACAATTTGAAATTTAATTCGGTTAAACCGTTTATTTGCTTGGACGTATAAAGTTACAAACAGGGCTTGGGTAGTTTTATACAAATTTGCACAACACTGCGCGCGCCGGGAAATTTCAAGTTTTAGCAAAATATCAGGAAAAATACATTATATTTTTAGAGGAGTTTGATATGACTATTGTCAAAGCAGGAAAAAGTTTGGCGCGCAGTTTGTCGCACGGCGGCACGGTGTTTTTAATTTTAGCTCTGTCGGTAATGTCCGCTTTTGCTCAAAGTAATAAAGGCAGCATTGTCGGAACGGTTTTAGACCCGAATGGAGCGATTGTCGGCGGAGCAAAAGTCGTTGTTACAAACAATGCCACAAAGGAAGCCCAAGAAATTACGGCGGGCGATGACGGCGAGTTTGCCGTTACAAATCTCGAACCGGGCGTTTATTCGGTGCGGGTCGAAGCCGCGGGCTTCAAAACATTGCTGTTTTCAACCGTAACCGTTGAAACGAACGCCCGCGTGCCGGTCGATACGAGATTTACCGAAGTTGCCGGAACCGGCGGCGATGTCGTTAATATCACAGCCGAAGGCGCGCCCGTCGTCGAAAGCGAAACGAGTGTGCGCGGCGACGTTATCTCCGGCAGAGAAGTAACCGATTTGCCGATTCCGCAGCGAAACTTCACTTTGCTTGCCGGTCTGTCGCCGGGCGTTACTCGTCCGACTGGAGGCTCGGTCGGCGTTCTCGGCGGCGGCAACTTTGCCAACGGCGGTCCGGGCAGTTCGACCGAATCGACCCGTTTTCGTGAATCGGGCGGCTCGGTCATCTCGGCAAACGGCGCGCGCGTAACGCAAAACAATTTTTCGCTCGACGGCGTTGACAACAACGAATCGCAATTCGGACAAATCGCAATTTATCCGAACCCGGACGCGATTGCCGAATTCAAAATTGAAACCAGCGTTCCGCCTGCCGAATCAGGACGCGGCGGCGGCGCGATTATCTCGACAACTTTCAAATCGGGCGGCAACGAAGTTCACGGCACGGCTTTTGAAAATTATCAGGGACGTTTTTTAAGCGCGGCGGCTGCTCAGTTCGATGAAAATAATTCGCCGCCGAACGCGCAGGGAATTCGCCGCACTCCGCCCAATTACGTTACCCACAATTACGGCGGAACCGTCGGCGGACCAATTTTCTTACCGGCTTTTAACGAAGGCGGACGTTTCTTTTACGACGGACGCAATCGAACATTCTTTTTCGTATCGGTTGCCGGACAGCGCAACGCGACTCCGGCTTTCGGCGGCGGCGAGTTTCAATTCGTAACCGTTCCGACACTGCGGCAGAGACGCGGCGACTTCGGCGAACTGCTGACGGGTGGAACTTCGGAATTTCGATTTGCTTCAAATTACGTGGCTCCGACGGGCGTTAGTTGTCGTCCGAATCCCGATAATGCCAATCAGAGACTTTGCACATTTCCGACCGGCACGATTTTTACTCCCGCCGGATTACCGGTTGCGGGAAACAATTTAGCCAACTGTCCGAGCTGCGGCGGATTTTCGCAATTCGGCTCAAATCTGCTTAATGCTTACCCGCTGCCGACTGAAGGCGGCTTAACTAATAATTTTCGCCGCAATCGCGCCGAGCGCTCGAATGTGGACAGCTACGACGTAAAAATCGACCACAAAATCACCGGCAACAATTCTATTTTCGGACGCTACAGCAAATCAAAAAACTCGCGTATCCGCGACAATAATTTTCCAATCGGAAGCTCCCCGAATCAAAATGACTTGCCGTCCGGTTTCGGCGCGGGGGACGAATTCGGAAACTCGCGCGGGATTACTTTAGGCGATACCCATACTTTCTCGCCGACCGTTATCAACGACCTTCGCGTCGGCTGGACGCGCGTTGAAATCGGTATCAACAATCCCGGTATTAACGGTTCGTTAGGCTTTAACCCGAATGTTTCATCAAGTTTGGGCGCGAACAACATCAATAACGCCAATACCGACGAAGGCATTATTCTGCTCGGAATAGTCGAGCCGAACACCAGCCAGGAATTTGTCGGCGACGGCGGCGCGTTTTTCTTCCAATCGGATAATTATAACTTTGCCGATGCCGTAACGATTGTTCGCGGAAGTCAGATTTTCAAAGTCGGAACGGATTTGCGTAATCGCCGCAATTCAAATTTTGACGGCGGGCGCAACGGCGGAACAAAAGGAAATTATCAATACGGAACTTCGGCGGGCGGTTTCGTTTCCGGCAACTATGACGTTATCGGCAACAACGACAGCGGCTCGGCAGTTGCCAATTTTCTACTCGGCTATCAGCCGGGTTTTGTAACGCGCGGTTCGCCGGGCGGACCTTATACGATTCAAAACTCCGAGCTTGCCTTTTTCGTTCAGGACGATTGGAAAGTCAATAATGATTTAACGCTTAACCTCGGCGTCCGTTATGACGTTTTCACCGCGCCGACCGAGCGTTTCGACCGGCAGGCGAATTTCGACCCGGCGACCGGCAGAATCAATGTCGCCGGAGAAAACGCTCCCGGCGGACGCGATTTGGCGAAAAACGATTTGAATAATTTCGGACCGCGCCTCGGTTTTGCCTACAGCGGTTTCCTGCCGAACAAAAAACTCGTTTTCCGCGGCGGCTACGGTCTCGTTTACACGACGGACGTGAGCGGCGTTCAACCGCTGACGACCAATCCGGGAACGGGCGCGGCTAACTTTAGCTGTAATCCGATTACCAATCCGGGCGGCTGTCCGGCAAACTATCCGCGCGGCAGAAATCCGTTTGAAGCCGGAATTCCGCGAGCCAATTCGGTTACCGCCGCTCCGGGTTCGAGTTTTATAGCTCCGTCGGGCGGAAATATTATCTACAACGACCCGAATCGCAAAGATGCGTATGTCCATCAATTTAACACGACTTTGCAGTATGAATTTGCCAGAAATTGGTTGGCGGAGATTGCGTATGTCGGCTCGCGCTCGCGTAATTTGTTAATCGTTCGCAACATCGGCGCGGCGCAGAACAACGGCGGACCGGGTTCAAGACAGATTACGAATATTGATACGGTTATTGCCACCGAATACACCGGCGAAGCTCAATATGACGCGCTTCAAACCAAAGTCGAAAAACGTTTTTCAAACGGCTTGTCGATTCTGAGCGCTTATACTTTTGCAAAAGCGATTGATAATACGCCGGGCGGTTTTTGTATCGGCGGAACCGGACCTTCGACGTGCGGACCGGATAATCCGTTTAATTTGGATTTAGACCGCGGACTTTCCGGTTTGGATGTGCGGCATCGCTTTACCTTCGCCAACGTTTACGATTTGCCGATTGGACGCGGACGCAGATTTCTCGGCGATTTGCCGAAAGCTCTCGATTTCTTTATCGGCGGCTTCCAGCTTAATAACATCGTAACTCTGCAAAGCGGACCTGTTTTTACCGTAACTTCCGGCGGCGGACGCGCGGATATTATCGGAGACCCGACGCCGACGGAAGCGCAGCGGGCGCAGGGAATTCAACTGAATCGTGCGGCTTTCCGACAATCGACAACGAGGATTTTTCCGAATCTTTCAAACTCGGCGGTTATCGGCAACCTGGGACGCAATACCTTCAGAGGCAATTCTCAGTATTACTGGGATTCGTCATTGTTTAAAAACTTCCCGGTTCGCTTCATCAGCGAAGACTTCAACGTCCAGATTCGCATTTCAGCCTTTAATGTTCTGAATCATGTTAATCGCTCGGCTCCTATTTCAAATATCGACGACTCGAATTTCGGAAGAGATTTTTCGGAACAGCGGCGTCGGCAGCTTGAATTCGCTTTGAAATTGATTTTCTAAAATTTCAAACTGCGGCAAACACTGATTGAGTGACGAACATCACAAAAAAGTTCGTCACTCAATCTTTTATATTAAAGTTCAACACTCAGAATGAGATTTACCGGCAAGTATGTTTTAAGTTTTTTTGCTCTTGTAATTTTTTTTCAGAGCAGCGTATTTGCTCAGCTTTCTCCCGAAAATTTATCTCCCGCCGAAACAATCAAAAAATTTCAAGCCAGACCGACGGCGGAAAATCTTGCCGCCGCTCGAAAAATCGGTTTTGCCTTGCTCGGCGAAAATAAATTTAATGAATCCGAACTCGTTTTTTCCGAAATTCTGGCAAAATTTCCTGCTGACGGTTTGAGTTTATACGGCAGAGCCGTCGGTTTATTTAATCTCAAACAGTATGCGGAAGCCGAAAACACGGCGGCAAAGGCGGACGCGGTTTTTGTAAAACAAAAAAACAGTGCCGCGCTTGCCGACGTTTTAGTTTTATCGGCAGTGATTTCCGCCGTTACCGGAAAGAACGCAGCGGCGATAGAGAAATTGAAAAAAGCGGTCGCTCTCGTTCCGACGCATTTTGACGCTAATCTCTCTTTGGGGCGTGCCTTTTTCGGAAACGGAGATTTAGCCGCCTCGATTGCCGCTTTTCGCGTCGCGCTCAGGCAGCAGCCGCGCAGTGTCAAAGCGAATTTTTTTCTCGCCTCGGCGCTCGAACGCAACGGCGACACGGCGGACGCCTTGAATGTTTACCGGGAACTGATAAAAATCGCGCCCGATTTTGCCGAAGGATATTTGGGATTGGGCGTTTTACTGGCTAAAACCGGCGGCGCGAATTCGTCCGAAGGCTTGAAGAATTTGCAAAAAGCGGTTGAAATAAATCCGAATTTATACGAAGCGCAGGTTACGCTGGGAAAAACCCTGCTGCGGCAAAATAAAACCGAAGAGGCGTTGATTTATTTGAAAAAAGCGGTCGAACTGCTGCCGGGAAACCCCGAACCGCATTACCAGCTTCTGCAAGCGTTTCGCAAACTCGGCAGAAAAACCGAAGCCGCCGCCGTGCAATCGATTATAAAAAAGATTCACGAAAACCGGCGCGGTTCGAGTTCCGCTCCGCCGCAGTAGTAGTAGTTTTTTCGGAGAGTATTTATGATAAAACAAGCAGTAAATTTATTGCTCGTCCTTTTTGTTATCGCGTCGGTTAATGTCTGTGTTCTGCGCGCACAGGACGCTTCAATCGATAAAGCCAAAGACGAAAAGAAAAGGGACGAGAAAAAAGACCGCAAAAAAAAGGACGATAAATCGAAAAAAAGCGAATCTTCCGCAACAATCAGCGTCGGCGGCAGGGAACACGACGCGGAAATTCTCGGCGTTAAAATCGGGATGGACGTGCCGACCGCGCTCCAGGCGGTTTTTGTAAACGCCGAACGCAAAGCCGGACAGGAAAAGCCCGACGCGCAGCGCAAAGAAGGAAAAGACGGCAAAGACATCCGCGTTATTTACAAAAGTCTGCCGCAGGGCGATTTGCAAATTGTTTTCGCCGAAGGAAAAATCGTCAGGGAAGTCGCGTTGAATTTTGCAAAACCGCCCAATATCGACGATTTGCGGCTGCCTTATTCGGGCGACATTGGAATCGCGTTGGGCGGCGACCGTTTTGACGACCGTTATTCTGTCGGTTTTACCGACAGTCAAAAATTGCAGAGAATCTGGTGGCGCGACGAAAAAACTCCGCAAGGTTTCGGCATTCGTGTTCAATTTTTTTCGCCGGATAAAATTAAGGACGCGGGAGCGAAATTCGTTGTTACGGCAGTGCGGAAACTTTTGTATGTTGTACCCGGCGATGAAGCCAAATTTACACAAGCATTTTCTTTGAATAACAAATAGTGATTTTTAATCTGCAAAAATCGATTCTCTTCCTTACCGTAATATTAGCGGCAGGCGGAATCGTTTTTTCGCAGTCTCAAAATCGGCAGTCCGCCGCGACAGTTTCCGCGCAAAACCAGCTTTCGGAAGTGGTTGAATTAGTAGAAAATAAACAGTTCGGTGAAGCAGAAGTGCGGTTAAAACAAATTCTGAAGAAATCGCCGCGTGATTTTAACGCGCTGACATTGCTCGGCATCGTCTATGGCGAAACGAATCGGATTGCCGTCGCCGAAGCGCAATATCGCGCCGCGCTGCTGGTTAATCCGCAATTTGAAACGGCATCGGTTAATCTGGCGACGATTTATCTGGCGCGCAATGAATCGAAAAAGGCTCTGCCGCTGCTGGAAAAATCGAGCGGCGTAACGGCGGCGAGCAAAACGCCGAAAAGCAAAAATTTAGCTTTGTTGTTCGCGCTGGCGAGAGCTTACGCGGCTGAAAAAAGATTGTTTGAATTGAGCAAAACGATTGATTATATCGAAACGCTCGGCGGCGGAGACGCGCGCGTTTCCTTCACGCTCGGTTTGACGCTGGCGCAGGCGGGCGCATACGGGCAAGCTGCCAAATTGTTTGAAAAAGTCAACGCGGCGCGTCCGAATACCGTCGAAGTGCTTTATAATCTGGGCGTGGCGTATTACAACACCGACAAGCTCGATGCCGCCGCCGCCGCTTTGCGGCAAGTCGTAGAAATCGACCCGAACGCCGCCGAAGCGTTTTACCGGCTCGGTTTGATTGCCTCGGCTAAATCGGACGCGAACGGGGCGTTCGGTTTCTGGCAAAAAGCTCTCGAACTAAAGCCCGAATACGCGGAAGTTAATTTTCTAATCGGCGAGGAACTCCGCAAGCAAAAAAAATACACCGCCGCGCTGCCGTTTTACGACAAAGCCGCCGTTCAAAATCAGGAAAATCCGCTGTATCAATTGCGGCTCGGCGTCGCTTATTTCCGCGTCAAACGCTATCCGCAGGCGGGCGCGATATTCGAGCGGATGCTGGAGAAATATCCGAACGATTTTAATTTTAATTATTTGTCGGGTTTTGTCGCCCGCAATCAGGGTTTGTATGACAAAGCGGCGGCGGCGTTTGAAAAAGCCGACAAAATTTCGCCGAACAATGCCGACGTAACGGAGAGTCTCGGCTTTATCGCTCTTCAAAAAGGCGAGACCGAGAAAGCCGAGCGGCTTCTGCGCCGAACGCTCGAAATTGACCCGAAGAATTTTCCCGCTCATTACAATC
>JALZOE010000125.1 GCA_030857325.1 Acidobacteriota bacterium | reverse complement strand
CCGAAAAAATAATTGTCTTTCGACATTTCTTTGGCGGTGTAAGTTAAAACATTGCCGACGAAAATCGAATTCGTCCAGACCGGCGAAGTCGTGTCGCGCCAGACGACTTCGTAACCGGCTAAATCGTTGTCAACATTGGCGTTCCATTTCAAATCCGTGTCGTTGGTCAAACGTGTCGTAATGATGGCGACGTTTCGCGGTTTGGCGGGCGCGAGCGCGAGCGCGGCTAAACTTGCGGCGTTTATCCGCGTAACGTTCGCCACATAATCGAAATCGACAAACTCAATCGTGTCGCCGTAAAACTTGCCGTTTTCGGTGCGGACGTTTTGGTGTTGGTGCGTGTAATCTTCGTGCGGCTCGGTAAAGCGAACGGCTGGAAAACCGCGTTCGAGAAACGGAATGTGGTCGCCGCCGCGCCCGTATCTGTCGCGGCGATAAATTATCTGAACGCGAAACTTCGGCGAATAGACATCGGCGACTTCCTTGATAAATCTTCCCAACTGGCGCGAAGCCGAATCGTTTTCGCCGCCGACGCTGCGGCGCGTATTTCCCTGCGCTTCGGTTTCGTCCGACGGCACGCCTTCGGCAAAGACGCGCACCGAATTTCTGTCCGACGCGTTTTTATAACTAAGCACGCCGCCGATAATGTCGTTGGTGAACATCGCTTCGATATTCATCGCGTTTTTCTTTGCTTGCTCGGCAAAATAAGCCGCGCCGAGAAGTCCTTGTTCCTCGCCCGGAACGGTCATAAAAACAATCGTCGCCTCAAATTTTCTTTTCGACATCACGCGCGCCATCTCGACAACCGCCGCCGTGCCGGAAGCGTCGTCGTTCGCGCCAGGCGCGTCGCATTTGGCGTCAATCGGTGACGAACACATCGAATCGTAATGACCGGAGACGACATAAACCCGTTCGGGATTCGTCGTGCCTTTTAAGGTCGCCACAACATTCGTCAAAATCGTCGGTTCTGGAATGCGATTGGCTTTCGGCTGAAGAAACGCCTGCTTTTCAACCTGAAGACAATTTCCGCATTCCTGGCTGATTTTCTGAAACTCGCCGAACAAATAATCACGCGCCGCGCCAATTCCGCGCGTCGGATTATTCTGTTCGGACAAGGTGTTGCGCGTGCCAAATGAAACGAGCTTGCGAATCGTCGCTTCGATATTTTTCGCGGAAACTTCCCGCAGCATCTTCTGAATCTCCGCGTTCGGTTTGTCTTTCGGTTTTTGCGCCAAAGAATTGACCGCCGAAACGCAGAGACACAGGGATAAAAAGAAAATAATTTTTGATTTCATAACTTTTGGATTTGGGAACGAAAAATGTAACCACAGATTAACACAGATAAACACGGATTTAGAAAAGGTTTTTTATCTGTGTCCATCTGCGTGCATCTGTGGTTACATTTTTCCTCAAAAACTCTGTGTTCTTTGTGTCTCTGCGGTGAATTTTCTATCTGTCCAAAACATCGAACGCCTGCAGGCGACTGCCGTTTGCCGAATAGAGCAAGCCGACGGTTTCATCAATCGTAAAACGCGCATCCGGTTCGGACACTAAAACAAAACGCGCGTCTTGTCCGGTGTGAATGTTGACGCCGACTAAACCTTTTTTATCGAACGGCTTCGGCAAATCGGTGTAGAAATACATATAATTTCCGCGCAAATCGGCGAGGCGTTTGCGGCGCAGAAAGTAATCGGAAAGTTTGTCGAGCTGCCGCGTCGGGTCGAGCCGGTCGAGCAAACTTTCCTGTAAGTCGGCGCGGGAAGGCGCGGCGCGATTGATTGCGCCGCCGATGATTTTGGAGCGAATGTTTGCGGCAGTCAGCAAATTCGACGCGCTCGTCTGCAAGCCGCTGACGCGATTTAAAAGATTCGGCGTTCTCGCGGAGATTCCGTATAGGCTGATTCTGTTGGCGGCGTAATTTCTCGCCGAACTGCTCGCCAGCGTCGTCAAATCGACGGACGAAAATCTGTTTCTCAAACCTGACCAGCGAAACGAATTAACCGTTTGCGCCAAACTCAAACCGCCGCGCGCTAAATTTAGAGCCGAAGTCGCCAGCCCGCCGTAACGAAAATAAAGCGCCGTCGCCCGCAGTGCGATTCCGGCGACAGTGCGGAAAACTCCGCGCGACGGCGCTTTATGTTTGACGCGCCAAATTTCCTGAGTTTGGAGTTTGGATTTTGTATTTCGGATTTCAGAGAAACTTTGAACTTTAAACTTTGAACTTTGAACTTTGAACCTTGAACCTTGAACTTGAAACGCCGCGATTTCATCGCGCCCGCCGACAACCGCCGCGCCGCTTTCGTTTATCAAAACAAACTGAGCTTTTTCAACATCGTGTTCGCGCTTTTCGATTCGCTTTCCGTTTCGCGCGTCAATCGTAATCAAATCATCTTTGTCGGCAATCAAAATCGTGTTCGTATCGGCAAAAACAAAATTCGTCAAACCTTTGTCCGCGCCTTTGTAACGCCAGAGAGCTTTGCCGTCGCGCGTGTCAATCGCCGACACGCCGAATGCGCCTTTTTCCCGAATTTCACCGTCTTTGATACTCGTAAACTGCCCGCCCGTGCGAACATACAAAACATTTCCGACAACCGCCATTTCCGGCGTAACGCCTAAATCTTTGGCTTCCCATTCGACTTCGCCGCTTTTGCGATTGACGGCGCGAATTTTGCCGCGTCCCGACGTGTATAAAAATTTGTCGTCAAAAACGGGGTCGGCTTCGGTTAATGCCAGATTGTCTTCATTAACCTTAAACTTTTCCCGCTCGCCTTCTTTTCCGGTTCGCGCGTCGTAGGAAGTTACGCCTTCGTAAAACAGAAAAAGTCTGCCGTCGAGAATCAAAGGCGCGCGGTAATTGTCTAAAGTAAAGGGAATTTCGCCCGAATCTTCACCGAAACGCGACGGCATCATTTCAACGTCGCTTCCCAGTTCCTTTTTCCACAATTCGTCGCCGTTCGACAAATTAAAAACGTGAACGACCGGATGACGTTTAAGTTCTTCGCCGACTTTACCGGCTGCCTTTTTAACCAGAACGACCGCGAGCAGATTTTGCGCGGGTTCGACCGCCAACTGCAAAACGTCGCCTTTAACTTTGTCGCTCCGCCAGAGACTCGCGCCGCTCAACAAATCAACCGCTTCGAGCCTTGATTTACTGCCTTCGTCGGTCGAAACCAAAATCAAATCGGTCGAAGGCACGGGCGTAACCGAAGTTTCGTTCAAACCTTTGGTTTTTCGCCGCCAAATCGTTTCGCCGGTTTGCCCGTCAACGGCGTAAAGCGAATTTTCGCCGCCCGTCAAGACAATGCCGAAATCGGTCGTTTGATAAAACCGAACTTTGCCGTCGAGATTCGCCTGCCAGACGGATTGCGCGTTTGAAGCTGCTGCGAAAAGGCACAAAAGACACAAAATAAAAAGTGTTTTCATACGATTATTCTAACTTTGTTTTTGAGAGTTGAAAAGATTTTTGTTGCAGCGGCGGCTTATCCATAACCTTTGCAATCGTTTACAAATTTATTGAATGCGGTAAGCCTTGCCTTGATAGACCACAACAATCGTTCCGCTTAAATTACCGGCAATTGAGCGCAAGCCGGAATCGAGTTTTTTGAAATCCGCCGAACCGCGCAAAACGTTTGTCGTCGCCTGTCCGCGATAATTTGCGTCATACCAGACGCCGTTTTCGCGTTTAAAGGTTTTACCGCCCGCCGCGCGCGATTCGGCGGCATCGGATTTTGATTTTTTCGCGCTCAAACTATTTAAACTGCTCGCCGTTCTTCCGTTGACGGGAAGCTCGGCGCGTGCGGAACGTGTTGCTGCGGGAGTTTGCGGCTTCGGCGCGGGCGCGTCCGATTGAATCGCTTCGTTGTCGTCCGCCGCGCGCGTTTTTTCTTCGGTCGTCGGCTGCTTTTTCTGCTCGGCAAAACTCGCGCCGCTCGCCTCGGATGCGGTTTTATCGTTTCTTGCAACAATCGAATCGGCTATGCTTTGCGCTTCGCTTTTCGCCGTTTCGCTCTTTTTGTCCGTTTGTTTATTTGAAGCGGCTGCCGAATTGGAAACGGACGCGCCGTTTGACATCGAACCGGCGTTCGTCGCGGAAACCGCTGCCGAATTTGTCGCCGACGCATTAGATGTTGCCGAATTGGAATTCGACATTAAAGAATTCGACATCATCGAAGAAGCGTTCGACATCGCCGCCGCGTTCGATTCGATTACCGGCGCGTCGCCGCCCGCGTTCGGACCTCTCATATTTTCCGTCGATTCGACCTGTGCGATTTCGGCATTTTGAGAATCGTTCGGATTTCGCAAAAACGTAAAAGCGACGAGCGAGGCGAAAACCAGAAGAAGCGCGCCCATCGCGTAAGCCAAATTCGGAACGGCGAAAAGCCGCCGATACCAGGGCGCGGCGATTGAGATTTGCGCAGTCTCCGGCGCGTGAACAATTTCTTTTGCGATTTCGGAATTGAGCGAAATTACGTTTGAAAGAATCTTTCGACACCTGTCGCAATCGGCGAAATGTTCGGTAAACCGCAGTTTCACTCGTTCGGGCAAAGCGTTTTCGGCGAACAATGAAATCTCGTCGGCGTCCAAATGGGATTTCGGATTCGCAGACGCGGTTTCGCCCCGCGCCGCCTGCCGCAAAAGAGCGTCCATTTCCTTGTCGAATCCTTCTATCATTTATCATTTATCATTTATCATTAAACAATTCGGTAAATGTTCAATGATAAATGTCCAATGTTCGGAACGTCTCACTTCCAAAATTCTTGCACAAGCGCCAAACACAGCCAAACGGCAAACATCTTTTCCAAACCGATGTCCAGTTTTGATGCCGCGTTCGTTAAATGTCGTCTTGTTTCTTCCGGCGTCCAGCCGAAATCTTTTACCAAAATCTTTTCGACCGCTTTTCTGATTTCCGCGTGAATCCGCGCCATTTTGCGGCTCGCCGTCGCTTCGTGAAAACCCAGAGCCGCGCCGATGTCTTTTAATTTCAAATCGTCGAAATAATAAAGTTTCAGGATTAATTTATCTTCGGCGTCGAGATTTGAAATCGCCTGTTTTAACGCGATTGAAACGTCTTTTTGCGTCTTCTTTGCGCTGAAAGCGTCTTCGGGATTCGCGCTCGCGTGAATTATTTTCGCGCTGTCTGAATTCGCCGCCGAATCGTTCGCCAGATTTTCAAATTCTCGCGATTCTTCAATCTGCACAAACTTCGATTCTTTGCGAAAACCGTCAATCGCCAACTGCGAAACGACGGCGCGCAGCCAGCCGCCCAAACTTCCGCGTCCCGAATAATATGCGAGTTTTGTTTTCAATTCGCCGTCCTTGCCGCGCTTAAAGCCATACAATTCCGCCCAAATCGAACCCGCCAAATCTTCGGCGTCTTCCGCATTTTGAGAAATCTTCCGCGCCGCCGCTTTCACCGCTCCGTCGTAATTTTTCACCAAATCTTCCCACGCTTTTTCATCGCCTTTTTCGCAGGCGATTATCAAACACAAATCGTCGGCGGCAAGCGCGTCGATAAACGCTTTTATTTCCGCGCTCGAAGCGTTTTCGTCAACGCGCAGAACATATTTTTCGATTGATTTCCCGACACGCCCGCGCAAATCCGCCACCGTAAGCCTGCGCGAATTTCCGGCGCGCGAAACCAGTCGCGCGAGCGCGTCATCAATCGTCAACTTATGTTTTTCGGCGAAATCCATCGGCAAAAAGATGCAAGAAGTTTAGCATAATACAAAGAGGAGATTGTTTGTATAAAAACTCAAAAAATTTTAGCCGCGTTAGTAGATAAAAGCAGTCTTATTTGCTAAAGCCGAATAAAAGCCGCCATTCTATTTGAATAAGAATAAGTTGTAGCTTTTCTATTGACAATAAAGTTAATTGATGGTTAAACTTTGACAGATAATTTTGCATAATCAAGGAAAATTTCTGTTGTGAAACAAATCTTGTCTTTCTTTAACGGGTAAACCGACGGCTAAATAATATCCAACATAAGTTTGCAAATTTCAGGAGGTAAATATGAAAAAAAATAAATTTTGTCAAATCAAATCAATCGTGAATTTGGCGTTTTTCCTGCTTTTGAGCGTAACGATTCTGCCCAACACTTTGACTGCTCAAAGGAGCAATGAATATCGGGGTTTTTGGGTTGATACGTTTAACACGGCACTTAATAATCACAATGATATTGTTGCCGTTGTTAACAATGCTAAAGCGGCAAAATCCAATGCGATTTTCGCGCAAATCCGGCGGCGCGGCGATTCCTGGTATTTGAATTCGCTCGAGCCGAAACCGGATTTCGTGCCGATTGCCGCCGGTTTCGACCCGCTCGCAGACTTGATTTCGACGGCGCACGCCGAAGGAATAGAAGTTCACGCCTTCGTTATTATGGGCGCGGTGTGGAATAAAAATCCGACGTTCGCGCCGACGGCGACGCTCGGACCGCCGACTAACCCGAATCACGTTTTCAATTTGCACGGCGGTTATAATTCGACGACCAAACAAATTGTTCCGGGTCCGAACAATTGGCTGACGCGCACGCTGCTTCCCGACAATGCCGCAAACGGTATCGCTTTTCAAGGACATCGTTTCGGCGCGGAATTCTGGCTCGATTTCGGACATCCCGACGCTGAGGCTTACTCGGTCGATGTTTTGATGCAGTTAGTCCGAAATTATGACATTGACGGGCTTCATCTCGACCGCATCCGCTATCCCGAACTCACCGCTACCGGACAGACTCCAACGTCGGGCGCGAATATCGGTTACAACACAACGAGCGTCGAGCGTTTTCAACGCCGTTATAATATTCCGGTCGGCTCGCCCGCGCCTTCGCCGGGCGATGTAAATTGGGCGCAGTGGCGGCGCGACCAGGTTTCAAATGTTATGCGCCGCGTTTATCTGAACGCGATTGCCGTCAAACCGCAGTTAAAAGTTTCGGGCGCGCTGATTGTCTATGGCGGCGGTCCGACGACCGAAGCGGGCTGGAAATCGGCGGAGGCTTACTGGCGCGTTTATCAGGATTGGCGGTCGTGGACGGAAGAGGGAATTCTCGACGTAGCGATTCCGATGAACTACAAACGCGAGCCGTCGCAAGCCGGTTTATTCGATACCTGGAACGAGTGGACGAAAAATCATCAATATAACCGCGCGTCGCTCATCGGGTTAGGCGTGTATCTAAACTCGATTGAAGGCACTTTGCGCCAGACACGGCGTTCGCTCGCGCCGTCGGCAAC
>JALZOE010000008.1 GCA_030857325.1 Acidobacteriota bacterium | reverse complement strand
TCGCGCCCGCGTATGTCTTTTTGGCGTCCGACGATTCGAGCTATATTTCGGGCGAAATCATTGGCGTAACCGGCGGCAAGCCGTTGTCATAAACAAAACAGGTTGTCGGCGAATAGTAAATTCACTTTACAGAATCAAACTTATGTTAATCTTCATAAAATTAATTTTATGAAGATTTTTTCGTTACAGGTATTTTTCAGAGACTGTTTGAAAAGTCGCGCATCGAAAAAAAGTCAAGGAAATTGGACGCGGATATGATGTTTTTATTGTAAAATCCTTTTCAAAAAAATCCGTTTTAATCCGCCAAATCCGCGTTTGTCCGCGTCCAATTTCCTACTTTTCAAACAGTCTCTAAACAATTAAGTAGTTGGACATAATTATTTTATAAGTGCATCAGCGGAGCGCGAACTTTAGTTCGCCGCTCGTTAGCGAACTAAAGTTCGCGCTTCGTTCAAGCATCTACAAAATAATTTCGTCCGGTTACTTACATTATTGTTTATAAAATTAAGTTGTTGCTGAAAAATTAGAATCGAAATAAAAAATATTTATGCGATCTTGCCGAACAATTGTCTGTCTATTGTTGCTTTCGATATTTGGTTTTAATTCGACCTACGCCGGAATTCTTGTTTCAAAAACAAATGGAATTACCTTCACCGGTGCGGACGGTATTACCTTCACCGGTGCGGACGGTATTACCTTCACCGGAGCAGATGAGTTTCTTAGCTACAAAGCGAACGGAATTACCTTCACCGGTGCCGATGGAATTACCTTCACCGGTGCCGACGGGATAACTTTGACCGGTGCTGACACTTCTACTTATACAGGGACAAACGGAATTACCTTCACCGGTGCCGATGGAATTACCTTCACCGGTGCCGATGGAATTACCTTCACCGGTGCGGATGGGATTACCTTCACCGGTGCCGACGGCGTAACTCAGCAAGCTGATTCGGTTGTCGTCCGACGTCCAAACGGAATAACCTTCACCGGTGCGGACGGTATTACCTTAACGGGCGCAGACGGGTTTGAACAAGTTGGCTCAAACGGAATTACCTTCACCGGAGCCGATGGAATTACTTTTACTGGCGCGGACGGGATTACTTTTACTGGCGCGGACGGGATTACTTTTACTGGCGCTGATGGAACAATTTCTAATATCACATCGCCAAGCGGAATTACCTTCACCGGTGCGGACGGGATTACACTTACCGGAGCAGATGGAATTACCTTCACCGGAGCAGATGGAATTACCTTCACCGGTGCCGACAAATGGAACAATCAAACAAGCGGCTTTCAGAGTGTTGACCCGGAACTTTTGATAAAACTTAATGAGATGACCAATGATAGTAATATCAATGCCGTTATCGTTTTTCATCATTACCCGACTGATACTGATTTTGCCCATTTAAGACAAATTGGTATTGTCGGTGGTACACGATTTCGACGTTTACCGTTTGTCTCCATCACGGCAAGTCGCGACCAACTAATCGCGGTTTCGCATTTATCCGGGGTGCGTTCAATTTTCGGTAATCGTTCGCTAAGTTTTAATTCAGATCCTTTTTTTAATTCTACCGGTACAACGCGGGTTGCACCAGACCGCGAATTGCAGACGCATAATCACAACTTGCCAATTACAGGACGCAACGTTACAGTTGCCGTTTTAGATACAGGTGTGAACGGACAACATAATGACCTCGCTGGGCACGTTACGCAAAATGTTCGCCTGACTGACACGCAGAGCGCAGGCGTTAATTTTCTCTACCCCGTACCAATTGAAAATGTCACAAATACCGACCCGATAAGCGGACACGGAACTTTTGTCGCCGGAATAGTTGCCGCTAGTGGCGCGGCTTCAGGTGGAAAATATAGCGGCGTTGCGCCGGGAGCAAAAATTCTCGGTTTGAGCGCTGGGGATGCAAACTTAACACACGTGTTGTCGGGCTTTGATTACTTACTTGAGCACGGTTCAGCTCACAACGTGCGCGTTGTTAATTGTAGTTTTTCAGCAAACACAATATTTGATTATAACGATCCGGTAAATGTCGCCACCAAGATGTTGACGGAAAACGGAATTAATGTTGTTTTTTCAGCAGGAAATACTGGCTCGGGCAATGCGACACTAAATCCGTACGCCGCTGCGCCGTGGGTAGTAAGCGTCGGTGCAACCGATGAAAAAGGTCGATTAGCAAGTTTTTCCTCGCGGGGAATTTTTGGAAACCGGCAGTTTAGCCCATCGCTCGTCGCCCCGGGCGTTAACGTTGCTAGTCTTCGCAGTTCAAGTTCGCAAACCGGGGTTCTAGGCGTTGCAGCCGGAGCAGACGCCAGCCGTCTGACCCCTGGCGAAATACCTTTTTACACGACTGCCAGCGGGACGTCCTTTTCCGCACCGCAAGTTGCCGGAGCTATCGCCTTGATGCTCGAAGCAAATCCAAATTTGAATCCAGAACAAATCAAAGATATTTTGCAACGAACGGCGACGCCTCTGCCGCCATTTTATCTGCATGAGGTCGGCGCGGGGATGTTAAACGTCCACGCAGCAGTTTTGGAATCCGCATTCCCTGCGCGACGAATCGGTCTTTTCCGAGCTTCTTTAGACCAGAAGCAAGTAAAATTTATTACCGACTCCACCAAATATTTTAACGGCTTAAATGCGGCTGGCGCGCGTTCGGAAATTAGCGTCAATATTCCGAACGATGCGGTACAGACAACCGTCCATATGGCTTGGGGCGGTTTGCTTACTCTGAATGATTTAGGCTTGAAGCTTTTTGATGACGGCGGGAATTTGCGCGGTGAATCGAATTATTTGAATTTGCCCGGATTAAACGGGCGGCGTGAAAAAACTTCGGTTAACGCGCCTTCAGCCGGAGTTTGGAAAGCCTCTGTTAGTCATACGGGCGGCATCGGTACAAATCAAGAATTTTTCGGCGCAATTGAAACAACGCGCGTTGAATTCGCCCCTTTGAGCGATGTACAAAATCTTTCGGCGCAAATGCAAGCGGCTGTTAAAGATAGCGTGCGTTCGTTTGTAATGTTGCCGAGCGGAAAGCACTTTCGTCCGATGTTCCCGGTTTCGCGGGCGGAATTAGCACAGACGCTAATTCGTGGCGGGCGCGTTCCGCAATATATCGGGGCTTCTCCGCTGTTTACCGATGTTCGGGATTTAACAACGCGGCAAGCGGTGGAAAGCGTGCAGAAGTTTCCCACCGAAAAACTCTTTTTTGATGCTTCCAGCGGCGGCGCGTTTCGTCCTAACGAATCCGCCACGCGACTTGTTACGGCGGTAGCGCTGGTCAAAGCCGCGAATTTGCAATCGCTGGCAGCGTCAACTCCTTTAATTGTTGCTGATGCCGCGCAAATCCCCGTCGAATGGCGCGGTTATGTCGCCGTCGCGCTCCAACACGGTTTGCTTTCGACCGACGGCGCTAATTTTGCCCCGAATCGCTCATTGACACGTATTGAGTTGACCCAAGCAATGGTTAAGCTAAATCATTTGGCAATGCAGTAGATAATTTTTTTACTTAAGGTTAGTCTTAAAAAACCACAAACTTTATAAAGTTTGTGGTTTTTTTATTTCTCCGATTTTTCTTCCTTAGATATTTTTCCACATAATTGTTCAAATCGTCTTTTACCAATTTGCCGGGTCGCGTTCCAAATAAACGAATTTCCAGGCGTGTAATGTCAACGCATTCGGATACATTCCTTTAACAAAGGGTTTTTTGAGCCAATTTGTCGATGTTGTCGTGAGCGGAATGATCGGCTGCTCGCTCATCAATAGATTTTCTGCTTCCGACAAAAGCCGGTTTCGCTCGCCCACCTCAAGCGTTTGATTCGCCGTGTCGAGCAGTTTGGCATAGCGCTCGTTTGCCCAGCCGGTTCCGTTATCGCCTTCGGCAGTGGCAAAAACTCCCAAAAGACTGTACGGGTCAATATAATCGGCAGCTTAACCAAAGCGTGCAAAACCTTTATATTCGAGTTTTGTAACCATTGCTATGAAAGTTTTGGTTTCCATATTTTTGAGCGTCACGGTCAAGCCCAGATTTTGTTTCCATTGCGATTGAATAATTTCCGCGAAAAAGCGATTTCCTTCACTGGTATTGTAAGTAATCGAAACTTCTTCGAGCGGAAATTGACCGGCATCATAATTTCCGCCTGCGTCTGCATAACCGGCTTCGGCAAGCAGCTTTTTAGCGAGTTCGGGATTAAACTCCGGCGGGGCGGGCGACGGATAATCAAAAAAAATGCCCGGCGGAATCAGCGACGACAAAGGCTTTGAATTGCGACGATTGGCGGTTAAAACTTTTTTGTCAATCGCCAACGCGAAAGCGCGACGCACCTGCACATCATTCATCGGCGGCTTGGTAGTATTAATAATGTAATACTCAACCGATGCTTCCGAGGCGTCTTGATAATCACGTTTTTCCTGCATCATATAAAGCCAAGAGCGCGGCACCGAACGATTATAAGTTGCGTCAACCGCGCCAGCCTTGTAGAGATTCATGACCGTCGCTTGCTCTTCGACCGGATAAAAATAAATCTCTTCTAATCGCACGCCTGCGGCGTCCCAGTAATTCAAATTTTTTTCAACCGCGATTTCGTCATACGGATTCCATTTTTTCAAACGAAAAGCTCCGCTCGAAACGATATTTCCCGGCTGCGTCCATTTTTTGCCAAACTGCTCGATTGCTTTTTCCGGCACAAACCGGAAGAAGTTATGCGGGAAAATTTTGACGAAAAATGGAACAGGTTGGGTCAAACCGATGCGCACCGTGTAATCGTCAGGCGCTTCCACGCCAACGTCTTCGGCTTTCACCGGAACGAGATTTTACCCTTCAGTTAACTCTTTCAAATGCGGTTTTGCTTTCAGCAGCGGGCTTTTTCTTTTTCATTGCCCGGCACAATCAGGCGCTGTGGGGTAGCTGTTTCCTTATCAATTACAAATTCGCCGCTACCAGCGTCCTGCGCGAACGAAGCGCCTTCGTTGAAAGCCTTGGCATTTTTAATATAAGAAGCTTGTCCGGCAGAGCGCGAAGCCAGTTTCGGATCGAGTCCGCGCCGCATCGTATAAACAAAATCACGCGCCGTAATCGGTTCGCCGTTCGACCATTTCGCATCACGGCGCAGGTGAAAGATATATTCGGTGGAATCTGCGTTTGTTTCCCAACGCTCGGCAATCGCCGGAATAGGTTCGAGCGTTTGCGGGTCATACTCCACCAACCCTTCAAATAATGCCAGATAAATCCGCTGTTCGACTTGTCCGGTTCCCACTTGCGGGTCGAGCGATTCGGGTTCGGGACCCGAAATGTAGCGCAAAATATCTTTCGACGGCGTCGTTGTTTTTCCAAAATAAGGTTCGTTTTCGTCTGGTATCGAGCAAGTTGAAACAAAGGCAGCACATAAAAGCAAGCTGCAAACAACGGATAATCGAGTAATTACATAAAAATAGTTGTGATTTGCCTTTTTCATAAACATTACCGAAACGACTAAACAACCGTTGTTTCATGAGTTTACGACAGTTGTTTTTAAGTTTTTAACACACTCCGGCAAAAGCAACAAGACTCACCAGCTCGAAATTCAAGTTTTACTCAAGTCTGCTGTCGTACAGTAAAATCTATGTTGACTTTCGGTACATATGATTTAAGCGAATGGCGTGAAATGAGTAGCAGCTTTGAATACGCTTCCGCCTCACCCGCAATCAAAACTTCAACCGAATCGGTAAAATTGTTTGCTGATAAAATGTGCATTCCGCAAAATTCGGGGGAAATCAAGCGTCGGCGACTCATCGTGCATTTGGAAAAATCTCTGGAGCAATTTTCGGCAACGCTCATAACGGGACGCGCCGGAACGGGGAAAACTACGCTGGCAGCAGATTTTGCTCAACAGATTGGTCATAATGTTGCCTGGTATAAAGCCGAGACAACCGACTCTAACTGGAAAGTTTTCTTGAGTTATTTTGCCGAAAGTTTGCGGCAATCCAGGCTTGATTGCGAGCCGTCGAAAGTTTTCGGTTTAAAACAAAAGGACGAAACCGATAGTTTATCGGTTACCGAATCTTTAGCCGCAAAATTTGCCGCGCTCGAATTTGAAACACCTCTTCTTATCGTGATCGACGATTTACACTCAGTTTTTGATGCCGAGTGGTTCGCCGAATTTTTTAATGCCTTATTGTCTCTGCGGACACAAAACGTCCAATTGCTGCTGCTTGCCCGCACCGCTCCGCCGTTTCCGCTCTGGCGACTTCGTTCAAAACAAGTTTTAGGTGTGATGGACGAAAAATTATTGGCTTTTAATCTTGAAGAAACAACCGAACTTTTTGCTAACTATGGGTTAGGTTTGAAAGCGGCGCAGGCAGCCGAAAAATTAACTTACGGCAGGATCGGCAAATTAAAACAAATTGCTGAGGAAAGGGCTGTCGAATAAAAGGTTTTGCAGAGTCAATAAGTTATTTGTTAAAATTCATAAACACGATACAATCAAGAAACTTATTGATAGTAAATCGCCGAACACACAGAAACGAAAGAAATTTTGTTGGGATGGTTGATGGACAGAGCGAACTTTTTTCTGCGGACTAAACTTTTGCCGCCGCGGCATGTGCCGGAAATTTTACCCCGCCCGCGCCTGACCCAAAAATTGCAAGCCAACCTCGATTTGCCCGTGACGCTGGTAATGGCTGATGCCGGCTGCGGAAAAACCACGTTAGTTGCTGAATTCCTTCATCAACAACCGCGCCAAACCGTCTGGTATCAACTCGACCACACCGACGCCGACCCGTTCGTTTTTCTTGGCTATATCTGTCACGGCATCAAACAATTTTCCAAAAATTTCGGCGAGACTTTTCTGCCTTATTTAAATGAAGCGACCGATGATTTCCTGGCTCACCCGGAACGCGCCGTTGATTTGTTGCTCAACGAAATTCTCGAAAATATCGAACAGCCCTTTATTTTAATTCTCGACGATTATCATCATATAGGACGCGAAACAATTGTCCACCGAATGGTTGATCGCCTTTTGCAGTATTCATCCGATATGCTGCATTTGATTATCACGACGCGCGATTTACCGCCGCTGGCGATTATGCGCCTGCGATCGAAATCGACGGCGCTCATCATTCGCCGGGAAGATTTGCTTTTTACCGACGACGAAGTGCGCGAACTTTTTCGCACAACTTTGAATCTGGAACTCAACAGCGAAGAAATCATTGAGTATCGCGCCCGCACTAACGGTTGGATTACGGCTCTGCAGCTTGTTCGGCAAATTACGGAACAAGAACTCGATTCGCACACCGACAACTTTAATCCGCCGAATTTGCGCGAGATGCTTAAACAGTCCGAAAAAGATATTTTTGATTATTTTGCCGAAGAAGTTTTTTCAGGCGAACCGGAAGAAACGCAAAAGTTGCTGCTTCATTTAAGTTTGCTAAATTCCCTGCCGCTTGACGTTTGCAGCCGTCTTTTTCCCGATATGCGATGCGCATCGGTTCTGCCGACCCTCGTTCAGAGAAATGTTTTTCTGACGGTCGCGGGCGACCGGATTAGCGAAGAGTATCGGCTTCATCCGCTTTTTCGTGATTTTCTCGCTAGACGGCTCAGAACAGAACTCGGACGCTCCGAGGTTGCTAAGGAACGCGTTCGGATTGCTGAATTTTTCCTTGATGGACAGCAATGGGAAAAAGCTCTGCCGTATTTGCTCGAAGCGGAAAATTACGGACGGGCGGCGCAAACGATTGCCGAACACGGCAGCGATTGGATTGCTGGCGGCGCAATTACCGCACTTGGAACTTTTGCCGAGAAAATTCCCGACGAGTGTCTCAATAAATTTCCGCGCGCACTACTCTATTGGGCGGAAGTTGCCAGGCTGCAGGGCAACGCCGAAAAAGCTTCGAATTTACTGCATCGCACGGTTAATTTTTTGCACCAGTCTGCCGACAATGAAGGTGAAGCCGAAGCCCTGCACTCGCTCGCAAGCATCGCCCGGCGAAAAGGCAATAGCACCGAAGCATTGAATTTTCTTAAAAAAGCAGAAATTTTAGCCGCTGAAGATTCCGAGGTGCGAATGAAATGCGGGAATACGCGCGGGTTATGCCTTATCGCGGGCGGGGCGTGGACTGAAGCGGAACAACAATTTCGCTTGGCACTGGAACTTGCTGAAAAACACTCGAACGAACCGTATATCCGCCTAATTACGCATAATCTAGCGCTGCCGCTGGCTTTTCGTGGTGATTTCGGCGAAGCCCTGCGCTGGTTTAACCGAATTTTTCGGGCGGACAAACCCGAAGTACAGTTGCCGCAAGAGGCAATCGGACATTTAAACGTCGCGCGACTGCATCTTTACCGAGGTAAATTTCAAGAGACCGAAACGCATTTAGGAAAGGCTCTGGAGCTTTGTCAGCTTTATAATTTAAATGCGCTGCGCGGTGAAATTTTTGAATGTTACGCAAATTTTTATCGTGACAAAAAAGATTTTGCACATGCCGATGAATACTACGAACGAGCGCGAAAATCTTATGAGGAATCCGGCATTAACTCGATTGATCGTGAGTTAGACGAAGAGCTGGCGGCACTTGCAATGCTGCGCGGTGACACGGCAAAAGCGCGGAGTTTGCTCGAAAATCTGCTTGAAATTCGTCAGAAAAATAAAAATGAAATCGGTTGGCAAATTGTTCGATTAAATTTGTGCCGCGTTCGCCTGGAACAAAAGGAGGCTGCCGGTATAACAGCTGAGCTTGAAGAAATTCGCGCTTTTTTTCACGCTCAAAATCTTTATTACTACGAAGCTTCAGCAGCGCTTGTTTTGGCACTTGCGCTGTTTACGACCGGCGAGCGCAAAGAAATGCTTCTGCACGTTCAGAGAGCTTTAGATCTGGTTGCGCGCTTTGATTACGAATATTGGCTGCGCGAGGAAGTCAAAAAAAATCCCGCTTTGTTTTCTGATGAGGAAATCCTTGAAAAATTACCGCTCGATTTGCGCGAAGATATTGAAAAAAATCGAGTGCAGAGCGCAGAGCGTCGAAAAGCGGAAACAATAACAGAAAGTCAAGAATTAAAAATAGAAACAATTTCAGTTTTCGATTCACCGCACTCGAATGCTCCGGTGGTTGATTTGACTCTTAAACTGCTCGGACATGTGGAGATTTATCGTGACATTTCAAAACCTTTCGCGCCCGATGCTTGGACGACCAGGCGCGCCCGCGATATTTTTTGCTTTATCGCTACGAGCCGTCACCGCCGGGTTGAGAAGGATACGCTGATTGACGCTTTTTGGGGAGATGCAGAGATCAAGGTGATTGAAAAGAATTTTCACCCGACAATTTCGCTTATCCGCAAAGCTCTTAACAGTCGTCAGCCGTTCAAACAAAACTTTTTGATGTTTCGCGAAGGCGCATATCAACTTAATCCTGAACTTTCCTATTCAATTGACACCGAAGAGTTTAGTTATCATATTGCCGAAGCCGAAAAAGCGCACCGTAATCAAGACAAAGAAAGTGTCTGGACGAATGTCCAAGCCGCACACCGGCTTTATCGGGGCGATTTTATGGCGGGTATTTATGAAGATTGGGCAGAGGAATTGCGCAGTTATTTCCGCGAGCAGCATTCGCGTATATTGAAATCGATGGCAAAATTCGCTTTTAAGGAAAAAAATTGGGTGGAAGCTTTGGATTTGACATCGGAAATTTTGCGCGATGATCCTTTCCGGGAAGATATTCACGTACTCGTCATGCGTGTTTATGCCGCACAAGGCAAACGCTCCGCCGTCAAAGAACAGTTTGAAAAATTACAAAAGTTGCTGAAAACTGAACTTGGCGTTGAACCAGCGAGTGAAACAAAACGTGTTTTCCAGGAATTGTTCAAGTAAATTATAGTTTTATCTTTTTACTCTAAGTACGGGACAAAAGCAGCGTAAGTTGTTGGAATCGTTGCCTTTGTCTAAAGTTTGTTGTGATTTGGCAGAAGCAATTTCTTAATGTCTCGAACCCGAGGCGGAAAACGCTTTTTTCCGCTTCGCGCGTGGTTCTTTATTTTGAGCGGCTTTTCGCGGCTTTCTAGTTCGCCTGAAAGTAATGCCCAAACTGTCGCCAGCGTTAACAATGACAATAATTTGCTGACTCGTTCGCCGTGCGTTAAGTGCGTGTCTTCCAATCGAAAGCCGCGCGTTTTCAAGCATCCAAATAATGTTTCTATCTGCCATCGCATCCCGTATTCGAGCAATATCCGTCCACTTGCCTCAGATGAAATTACCAGCACATTATCGCCATCCGCTTTGCGACATACCGCGACAAAAACCGCCCTATTCCATAATATTCTGCGCCGCCGCAACTCCATTCGCTCACCTGTCTTTAATGTCCGGCACATTTTCGAGGCTCTCATCAGTTTCCCGCCCTTGTCGGTAATCCGCGCATTTGCCTTGATTGGCAGCCGGAAAGAAATTCGGTGCTTAACCAGAAAATCCAACCATTGTTTTGAAGCAAATTCACGGTCGGCGGTGACAAAGCCAATGCCGTTCGCCCCAAATTCGCTGATGAACTGCTCCAAAATCGCCTTCCTCTCGGCATTATCCGAACAGCCCTTTTCTTCCAAAACCGTCCAGAACAAAGCAAGCGAAACATTTGCATAACCAACCGATAACACCAAAACATTGACCCAGTTTTTCCCCAGCTGCCACTCTGTCCGGTCAATAGCTATCACAAATGGCGGTTCTATCTTCAATAATTTCAACGTCAATCGCGCCATCTCAGATTGAGAAATCGAAAAAAACGCATAAATCTCTGCAAGCCTTTGTAATTAGAAGCAATCTTCGCTTGACCCGCAAAAACTGAAGCAATCGCGCGCCAAATTAACCGTCTGAACCTGAAACAACGCCACCAAAAAACGAGCCAGAAACTTGATTCGCGCTCGATTCCACGATAAATTGGCAGCTAATATTTGCTCTAATGAGTAAATATCCATTGAGTTGATTCTCCTTTTTCAAATTTGCAAGATTTGAACAAGTAGATTTCAACTCAATGTTCTTCATTTTTCAAATATCAAATCCCTTTTTGTCCTGTACTTAGATTTGTGTTAACCAATGTTAAAGTTAAATTTGTAATTTTGAACAACGAAAAGGTTTTGCTTCTAAATTATGAATTTAAGTAAAAGAAACTGTGAAATTTAAGGGAGCAGAAAAAATGTCCGCTGAAAACTTGCATACGCTGGCGGCACTAATTAGACGGGAGCGCGACACGTTACTAGCCGAATGGCGGAAGGAAGTGCGGCAGCTTTCTATGGCGCGCAACCTCGACGTGCCGACTCTGAACGATCACATTCCCGGTTTAATCGAGGAGTTAGCCGACCAATTGGAAATGCAAGTTGAAGGGTCGATGATTGGTGAATTGAAAAAGAACTCTGTTATTCACGGTTTGGATCGGCTGCGTCTCGGTTTCGATATTGAAGAGGTCGTCGGTGAATATAACGCTCTGCGCGGTGTCATACAAGACCTTGTTGAGAGGCATAATCTGAGTCTTCGCGGTCCGGTAAACCGCACTATTAACCGCGTCATTGATATGTCAATCGGGCTTGCGGTCAAGACCTACGCCGCGCAGAAAGCGCTTGAGATACAGCTTCGGCGCGAGGAGCATCTCGCTTTCGTCGCCCACGATTTGAGGACTCCGCTTTCATCTATCGCGATGGCGGCTAAACTGCTCGAAATTACGATTCCCGACGTGGTGAAAGACGAGCGAGCCGCCAAGTTATTGGATACGATGCATCGTAACGTCAAACGCTTAAATTTACTCGTCGTCAAGGTAATAGAGGAAGACGCGAATATGAAGGCGAAAGTCAATGAAAACGTGGAGCGGCGGGAAGTGAATTTGAGAGAGATGGTCGAAATTCTCGTCCGCGATCTAAGCCCGCTGGCTGTCGCTTCAAACCTGAGTTTAATCAATAACATACCCGAAGAATTAACGGTATTTGCCGATGCCGCGATGTTGAGCCTTATTTTTCAGAACTTAATCTCGAACGCCATTGACTATACGCCGAACGGAGAAGTTATTATCGGCGCGCAGCGGCGGAGCGACAATTCGGCTTTTATCGAATGCTGGGTCAGCGATAACGGCGCGGGGATTTCAGCCAACCAATTAGATAAGGTATTCGACAAATTAGAAACCGACCCGGACAAGAAAAGCGGTATGGGATTAGGTCTTGCCATCGTCAAGCAATTCGTCGAAGCGCACGGCGGTCAGGTAGCGGTTGAGAGCAAGCCCGATCAAGGCTCGACTTTTCGATTCACAATTCCCGACAAACCGGCGGTAAAAGAAGAACGCTGATAAAGTCCGCACTTTAAGAATAGTAGTAGACGGCAGAGCTAAAATGGTTAAACCGGCAAAGATAATATTTTGTATCTTTGCCGGTTTTTCTTTGCTGCGAAATCAATAATTTACGTTCTGATTTCGCCTTCGATGTTGCCGAATTGAATTTTCGTGCCGACGGTTAAGCTGACGCTTCGCTCCGGTTCGACATCTTTGATTGCGCCGTCGGCGGACGTTATCACCCATTTATTCGGCGAGACGTTTTTGAGTCCCCAGAGATTCGGGTTCGACGGATGCTGAGAGACGGCGGCGACGGGCGCGGAGAAATCATACATTCTGCCGTCGTCGATGTGATGCGCGAATAATTCGGTGTCGTGATTGAGCATCACGACGGATTTGCCGATGCGGATGCGCGGCGGCAGTTGGAGAGCGGCGGCGCACGCCCAGCACAGACCGGCGTTTCCGCCGTTTGCTTTGAGCGCGATTGAATCGTAAAAGTTTTCGAGCGAGCAGTGCGGGCAGTAAAAAATCGCGTCGCGCAGGCGAATCATCTCGCCGCGCCACTCGCTTTCGCGCACCCGACCGTTCGCCGGGTCGCGCAAGCCGACGGTAAAAGCGCGCGTAAAAATATCGCGCAGAAATTGCGGGTAAATGCGCCAGAAGGCGAGCGCGTTGTCGTGGATGCCAGGAACGGGTCGGTTTGAATCGTCGTTCGGGTCGTAGATAAAGAGCGCGTCCGTGCCGTAGAGTTTCGTCATCGCGGGCAAATCGAGCGCTTTTATTGCCGCTTCCTTTTTGCCTTCGAGCGGGTGCGCGACCATCAGCATATAAAAAATCAAAACCGACAGCGAAAACAAATCGGTGTTCGTGCTGGGAACGGCTTCGCCGCGCACGATTTCCGGCGCCATAAAACGCGGCGTTCCCAAAACTCCTAAAACGCCCGCGCCGTCAACCGAAACATTGTCGTTGTCGGCAATCAGAACATCGCCGTTGAGCGGGTCGAAAAAAGCGTTGCCGAACGAAATATCGCGGTAACACAAGCCCTGCGAGTGAAGCAGCAGATAATTGTGCGAAAGATTCAGCCCGGCGGTCGCCAGCGCCCGGAAAGTCGGCTCGATTTTCCGCGTCATCAAATCGACGATGTTCTTGAAACGCTTCGGACGCAGCGGCATCACGTAACCGAAACCGACAACGCCGTCGGCAACCGTAATCTCCATCGGATAAAGAAAATGCTCGCTCGGCGCGCCTTTTCTAATCAGCAATTCCATCGAAGCGCGCTGTTCCGGCGTCGCCATATACGGAAAAAACCATTTAACCGCCACATCTTCGCCGCCGAGTTGCGCCTTATAAACTTCGCCCTGCCCGCCCGCGCCGAGCAGAACTTCAATCGTGCAGGGCATTCCCGACGGCAGGCATTGAATAACCTGACCGGGTTTTAAGATTTCATCCATTTATCGATTCTCCATTTTGGCTGTGTTCTGATTTGCGGGCTTTTACTAACGATTGAATTAGCGCGAGTGAAACTGAATATAAACGACGTGGAAATCAATCACGCCGGTTTTTTTGAAAGTCGCTGTTTTGCCCTGTGTTTAACGGCTTGTTTGGTTTGTCTTTCATTTCAACAGGTTCTTTCCCTTCGCCCAACCTCTTTAAGTCTTCATCAGCTTTGGTTAATCTTCGCGTTCTCATACAATGATTTGTTCGTAGTTTATTCTGTTTGCCGGATGCGTATATCAAATAACTCTCGCCTTCCTTGAGGTTATAATCACAACTCGGACGCATAGATGTCCCATTGGCATCTCTTGTGCTGTACGTGACCAAAAAAACTTCCCCGGTACGTTCCCTTTCCACCATCGTTCGACCTGAACCTTGACAACCTTTGTTTCGTAGTCAATCTTCACGCCTGTGGCTTTTTCACGAAAATCTATTATCGAGCTGGCAATACCTTTGCGATACTCAAAACCAACTACTTTGCCGGAAAAAACCTTTGCCGCCTTATTAACTGAAGACGAGGCGGACGCGATACTACATTTGCAAGCTAAAACTTTTGTCGCGCTCAAGCATAAGCAAATAACAAACATGATCACTATTTTTTGTTTATTTAGATAAAACATAATTTTTACCACCAAAAAACCGATTTTTGTATTATACAAAATTAACTTTGATTTTACTTTACCTGGATTATTCCCGATTGTTTTTTCGCTCGATAACCACGCCGTGTTCGGTTTCCCAACTCGCAAGCCGATTTCCGCGCAAATCGCAATTTTCGACGCTGGCGGCGCTGTTGCCTTTTACTCGGACGGCGACTTTTCCGTTGCGGTGAATGTTGCACTGGCGAACGGCGACGACGCTTTCTTTATTAACATTAACGCCCGCATCCGTGTTGTCGTAAATGTTGCAGCCTTCGATTGTAGCGCGTCCTTTATCGCGCACGAAAACGCCCGAATTACATCCGTCGTGAATTGCACAGCGGCGCAAAATCGGATTACCGCCGGTCGAGACGGCGACTTCGGCGTCTTCGTTGCCGTATATGTCGCATTCTTCGATTTTGCCGTAACCGTTTTGATGAACGAACACGCCGGCGTCGCGGCTGCCGTAAATTTTGCAGCGGCGAAATGTGGGATTGGCGTATTCGCTGATGCCGATGTTGGCGAGCCGCTGACCGAAAATGTCGCAGTCTTCGATTAAACCCGTCGCTCCGTTTTGCCAGACGACGACGCCGCCGTTGTCGCCTTCAAAAATCCGGCAGTTTTTAATGGTCGGATTCGCGCCGTTCGTTATCGCCACGCCGACATTTCGGTTGCGGTAAATCTCGCAGTCTTCGATAAGCCCGCGCGCGTTGTCGAAAAAATAAACGCCCGAATCCGCGCCGTCGCGGATGCGGCAGTTTTTAATCGTTGGGTCGGCATCGACGCCGTGAACGGCGACGCACGATAACGAATCGGAAACTATGTCGCAATTTTCTAAAAACAATTCGCCGCGCGGAATATCAACCCCAAAAAACGCTTTGCCCGTTCGCGCGCCGCTGCCGCGCAAAGTCAGACCGCGCACAATCGCTTTGTCCGCCTGCATTTGCAGACAGCTCGAATTTTCGCCGACGATTATAATATCTTCGATTGAACCGCTGCCGACGATTTCGACTGTTTTATCAATGATTACGCTTTCATTGTAAATGCCGGCACTAATCAGCAGGCGAGAATCAGCAGGAACATTGGCGACGGCTTTATTGATTGAAACGAAATCGCCGCGCCCGTCGGCGGATACGACGAATGATTTTTGAATTACAGATTTATTTGCCGCCGTTTTCGCCGGTCGGGATTTGTTTTCGATTGCGGTTTGAGCGGTTGGCGAAGCGATATTCGGCGTTGCCGACGCGTTTGTCGAAATCGTATTCGGCTCGGCGTTTTGCCGTTCGATGCTTTTTAATTCATCGCCCGAAATTGTTTCGAGCGCGAGCGCCCACGAATTGACCGCCCATTTTGCCGCCTGTTCGGACAACGCCAGATTGTCGCACAATCGCCGCGTCAATCTTCCGAGCAAAACCTGTCGCGGCGTCGATTTCGCGGCGAGCAAATCGAGCGGCACGCGTTCTTCGATTGCCATTGTCAGCACGGAAATTTCGCGCCGAAACTCGCCCGCGTAATCACGAAGAAGTCCTTCGCAGCGACGCGGATTTTCGACGACTTCCTTTCCGTGTTTCGCCACGATTTCAACGAGTTTTTGGCGCGGCAAATCGTTCATTCACTTTTTTTATCGTCCGACTTGTCGCTTTTATTTTCGGGTTGTTTGTCGGAAATCCGGTTGGCGGAAGTGGAGGGCGTCGCCGAAAGTTTATTTTTGTCTTTTTTAATGGTTATCGTTACCGTTACATCTTCCATGTCGGCGGGCGTCGCCTGCGAATCGGGCGACATTGTTAGCGCGGCTATCGCCTGTGAAGTTTCGGGCGAAGGCGGCGATTCAATTGTCGTCGTGGTTTCCGGCGTTACCGATTTTCGGACGTTTTCAGGCTTTTTCAGCAAGTCCGGGCGATAGATTATCGCAACCGCGCAATCGTCGCCGCTGCCCATTTTGGTTGCTTCTTCGAGCCAGCTTTTGAGATTTTCACTAACCGCTTCGTAACCGTTTTCCGCGCCGAGCATATTTAAAATATCTGTTCCGGCTTGAAAAAACCCGGCTTCATCCGCAAACGAATTGAGATAACCGTCGGTTGAAAGCAAAATCATCGCCGGACTCGACTCGCCGGAAATTTTCTGCGCGAAAAAACGAAAATCCTTTTCCGCGTCTTTCAAACACAGCGAAGTCGTTTCGTTGCCGAGAAGACGCGCGTCTTCCGTCAGAGGTTTCGTAACTTCGCCGTTCGGCGAAATATTTAAAATATCGCCGTCGCCGAGCTGCAAATAAAGAACGAAATCTTCTTCCATCGCGGCGGTTAAGGAAGTCGTGCCGTAGGCGAGAAGCGGATTTTCTTCAACCAGCTTGCGGGCGCTCGCGCCGGATTTTTCTTCGAGTTTTTTAAATTCGTCTTCGGTGAACGGATTATTTTTCAGATGATATTCAACCGTTTTTCTCCATTTTTTGACAAGCTCTTTCGGCAGATAATCCCTGCCTTTGCTTTCGACTTCCGCCAAATCGAATTTGCCGCGCCGCTGGTCGAGAAATTCGCCGACGATTTGCGCCGCTTTTTTAACGGCGAAGCGCGAGCCGTAATCGCTGCGAAAACATTTCGGGCTGCCGTGTCCGTCGGCAATCGAAATTATCAGCGGCAGAGTTCTGCCCGATTCGCGCGTCTGCAAAATTGCGTCCTGATTCGGCGTTCCGGCGCGAACGTGCGACGCGCCGGGAACGGTTTCGCCGATTGTTCGCCATTCGGTTTGATTAGGTTCTGATGACATTTGTTTTCTCAATTGCCGCTAGCTTCAGCTAGTGGATACCGTTATTTCGAGACATCGGCTTTAGCCGAATTTGAGGAAACAATCAATCATCCTTTTTGCTTTAGCTAAAGTTGTAAGGAATTGATTTTATTTTTAAAATTCGGCTAAAGCCTTCGTTTTTATTTCCATTAACCACCAGCTGAAGCTAGCGGCAATTTATTTTCTTATGATTTTTCAACCACGCTCTACCAAACATCGTCAATCGTGTTCTGATTGTCCGCGTCGGCGGTTTGCGCGCCGTTCGGCGTTCCGGCATTCGCGGTTTGCGCGGCGTCGGCTGGCGCTGTGGCGGTCGGAATCGGAATCGGCACATTGGCGGCATCGGGCGAACTCGGCACGTCGGCGGTCGCCGCTGGCGAGGAAGCCGATTTTAAAACCGCCGTTGAAGCCCATTTAATATGTCTGACAAGCGCTTCGGGACTGTTGGCGGCGAGCGGTTTGAGTTCCGAGTTGCCGATAAATTTCTGCAAAACATCGTCGTCGGCGTCCTGTCCGATTGAAATTGCGATTCTCACCGCTTTTTTGCCCCACGGCTGTTCCATCAAAGCCTTCAAACCGGCGTCGAAATCGTCCGTCGGCTGACCGTCGGAGAGCAGAACGAGAACCGGCGGCAGCGCGCGGTCGCTCATCGGCGGCATTTTTAATTGTTCGGCGACAAGCTCAAGTCCTTTTCCCATATCGGTTTCGCCGTCGGCGGTCAAATCCGCCCACGCGAAATCGGCAACCGGCGTCGGCTGCGAGATGTGCCACTGCGCGCCGTTTGAAAATTTGACGGCGCGCACCAAAACCTGCGCGTTCGGATTGTCTTCCGCCACTTTTTTCATATGCGGAACGGCTTCGCGAATCGCCGTGTTGAGCGATTGGATTTTGCCGTCGTCGCCCATCGAGCCGGAACTGTCGGCAATCCAAATAAAATGCAGCGGACGCGATGCAAGCTCGCCGCCCGGTCTTTTCATTTCCATAATATTTTTCTCCTTGTCGTCGGTTGTTTAATAAATTTATTTTCAATTAACCGTGCGGCTTATGCAAAATCTTTGCCAGCCGCCGAAACTCAATAAATAAAGGCTTTGGACATTTAGCGATTTTCAAAACCGTAT
>JALZOE010000544.1 GCA_030857325.1 Acidobacteriota bacterium | reverse complement strand
GACTTTATCGCCGTCGAGCTTTGGTCGATTTGCCCGAACGCGCTTTGAAACGAACCGATTGTTAAAACGGCGAGCAGCCAAAATTTCTTTTTCATATAATAAACCTTCTATCTAAATTATAAATTCTTAATAAAGTAAGATACTTAAGGATAACTTAACTCAGCCTTTGATTCAACTTTTTATTTAATCGGTTGCCTGTGATAAATCGTGAACCGCGCTTTAAATCCAAAGCTCGCCGTTCGCCGAACTCCTTTTATATTAACTTGTTACTCGTTTGAAGTTGACAGCGGAGATTCCGCCGCGTAATTTCAAATTAATCCGTTCGGCGACCGACGATGACAAATCTGCCCGATAAACATAAAAAAAACGAACGCTACTGGTTCCTGCTGCGACCGTTTCAGCTTCTTGCCGACGTAGCGATTTTAATCGGCGCGTTTTTTCTGGCGTATCTTTTTCGCTTCGATTTCGATATTCCCAAGTATTATTTCGACAATGCGCTCGACCAGATTCCGTTTGTCGTTCTGGTGCAGTTCGCGTCGTTGTTCGTCGTCGGCGCGTATTCGATTATCTGGCGCTACGTCAGCCTCGAGGACATAAAAGCCTTTTTGAAAGCCGCGCTTATTTCCGGCATCGTTCTTGTTTTATTTCGTCTGCTGCTTTCGCCCGAACGATTTATCCGCTGGCAAGTTCCGCTTTCGATTATTCTTATGGACACGTTTTTCGCTTTCGCCGGGCTTCTCGGCTTGCGCGTTCTGCGGCGTTTCTTTTATGAATTTTCGGAAAAGCGGACGTTTCAGCTTGGGCGGCGGCGCAAAATTCCCAAATCGACTTTGATTGTCGGTGCGGGCAGACTCGGCGCGGCAACTATCAAAGAAGTCGTCGGGCGCGCCGACACCGAACTCGATGTGAAAGGCTTTATCGACGACGACCGCTATAAAAAAGGCGGCAGCGTCGGCGGCAAAAAGGTTTTAGGAACGACCGAGGATTTGGCGCGTCTGGCGGACGAATTGAATATCGACCAGATTGTTCTGGCAATCGACCAGGCGAAAAGCAAGGAAATCCGGCGCATTCTCGACATTTGCCGCGCCATTCCCGTCAAAGCGCAGATTGTGCCGAGCTTAAACGAAATCGCGCACGGTCGCGTCTCTATCAATCATATCCGCGACGTGCAGATTGAAGACCTTTTGGGACGCGAGCCGGTCGAGCTTGACGACAAAAATCTGCACGACTTTTTGACCGATAAAATCGTGATGGTTACGGGCGCGGGCGGCTCAATCGGTTCGGAATTAGTTAAACAAATCGCCGATTTTAATCCGAAATTACTAGTCCTTGTCGAGCGAACCGAATTCGCGCTTTTTGAAATTGAGCGCGAGCTTGCTAAAAATTTTCCCGAAACGAAATTTATACCGCTTCTCGCCGATGTCGGCGACGTGCCGCGTATGCGTGAAATTTTCGGCGAATACGAGCCGCAAGTCGTTTTTCACGCGGCGGCGCACAAACACGTTTCCTTGATGGAAATAAATCCGACCGAAGCGATAAAAAACAACATTTTCGCGACGAAATTAATCGGTGAGCTGGCGGGCGAATTCGGCACAAAGGATTTTGTTTTGATTTCGACCGACAAAGCCGTTAATCCGACTTCGATTATGGGCGCGTCAAAACGCATCGCGGAAATCGTTCTGCAAAATCTCGACAGCGTTCACCCGACAAATTATATGGCGGTTCGCTTCGGCAACGTTTTGGGATCGACCGGCTCGGTCATCCCGATTTTCCGCGAGCAGATAAAAAACGGCAAAGCCATCACCGTTACCGACCCGAAAATGACGCGTTATTTTATGACGATTCCCGAAGCCTCGCAATTAGTTTTACAGGCGGGCGCAATCGGCGAAGGCGGCGAAATTTTTATTCTCGATATGGGCGAGCCGGTAAAGATTGTGGATTTGGCGGAAGATATGATTCGCCTCTCTGGGCTTGAACCGTATGAAGACATCGACATCGTTTTTACCGGCGTCCGGCAGGGCGAAAAACTTTTTGAAGAACTCGAAATCACCGGCGAAAATCTCTTGAAGACGCGTCATCCGAAAATCTTTATCGGGAAAATCGGCACTTACCAGCAATCGGAAGTCGATAATATTCTGAGCAATTTTCGGCAGGCGGTCGAAGAAAACGACCGCTCGAAAATTCGTGATTTGTTTAATCATTTTCTGCCGGAAGCAAAAATCTCCGAAGAAAAAGAAGCGTCTTTTACGGTAAAAACCAGCGAGCCGAAAAATTTAATCAATCCGCGCCGTTCCACGCTCGAAAATCATCTCCAAAAATCTTAAAATCAATTTATGGCAATTTTAGTTACAGGCGGCGCGGGTTATATCGGCAGCGTCGCCTGCGAAGATTTACAGGCAAAAGG
>JALZOE010000124.1 GCA_030857325.1 Acidobacteriota bacterium | reverse complement strand
CGCTCGGCGTTTTCGATTTGACCTTGATGGGAATCGCGGCAATCGTCGGCGCGGGCATTTTCGCAATGATTGGAAAAGCCTCGAACAGCGGCGGTCCGGCGATCGCCTTGCTGTTTGTTTTTACGGCGTTCGCCGTCGGATTTTCCGCGCTCTGCTACGCCGAATTCGCTTCGCGGATTCCGGTGGCGGGTTCGGCTTACACTTACGCTTACGCTTCGATGGGCGAGTTTATCGCGTGGATTATCGGCTGGGATTTGATTGTCGAATACGCTATCGGCAACATCGCCGTGGCGATTTCGTGGAGCGATTATTTTACCGGACTTCTGAAAGGTTACGGAATCAATTTCCCGCTGCATTTTTCGATGGATTTTCTGACGGCGAAACGCGGATTTGCCGCTGTCGGGGAAGCGGTGGCGGGCGGCGCGACGGTTGACGCGCTGGCTACGGCGTGCGAAGGCGCGGACGCCGCCGTTAGTTGCGGGCAAATCGACGCTTACACGGCTTGGTCGAGCGCGCCGAACGTCGGCGGCATTCCGCTGGTCGCAGACATTCCGGCGCTGATGATTACGCTCGTTATTACGGCGCTCGTTTATATCGGAATCCGCGAATCGAAAGTCGCCGCGAACATAATGACGGTTTTGAAAATCGGCATTATTCTGCTGGTTATCTTTTTAGGTCTGAATTACGTCAATCCCGAAAACTGGTCGCCGTTCGCGCCGAACGGCGTCGAGGGAGTTTTAAAAGGCGTTTCGGCTGTGTTTTTCGCCTACATCGGTTTCGACGCGCTTTCGACGACCGCCGAAGAATGCAAAAATCCGCGCCGCGATTTGCCGATTGCGATGATTTTATCCCTGGTTATTTGCACGGTTTTGTATATCGCGCTGGCGCTGGTTTTAACCGGAATGGTCAGCTATACGAAATTAAACGTCGGCGACCCGCTCGCGTTTGTCTTTGGACCCGAAGGCGCGGATATTCCGTGGGTTGCGGGAATTATCGCGGTCAGCGCGGTCATCGCTCTGGCGACCGTGTTTCTGGTTTTCCAAATCGGACAGCCGCGCCTCTGGATGGCGATGAGCCGCGACGGGCTGTTGCCGAAAATCTTTTCCTCGATTCATCCGAAATTTCACACGCCGTGGTTTGCGACGCTCGTTGCCGGAACGGTCGTCGCCATTCCCGCGCTCTTTATGAATCTGACGGAAGTTACGGATTTGGCGAGCATCGGAACGCTCTTTGCCTTCGTCGTCGTTTGCGCGGGCGTTCTTTTCAAAGATAAGGAGTTTAAGGAAAGCGGAACCAGATATGTGCCGTATATCAATTCGCAGTTTCTTCTGCCCGTGATTCTGGCGATTGTTTTCGGCGCGATTTACTATTTTAATCCGACTTTTATCGGCGATTTTCTAACCTTGACACCGGCGGCGGGCGAAACTTTGTTAGGCGCTTTTTCGCACAAAATCCCGTTGATATTTTTCATTGTCGTCGCCGTTCTGCTGCTGGTTCTGAGCCTGGTGAAGAAACTTTCGCTGATTCCGATTTTAGGACTTTTGTCGTGTTTGTATCTGATGACCGAACTCGGCGTAACCAACTGGATGCGCTTCGGTTTATGGATGCTGGTCGGTCTGGCGATTTATGCGCTTTACGGCTACCGACACAGCAAACTTCACCGGCGTGAAGACGCGGCTCAGGCGTAGATTAACGGCAAGCGATAATGCGAGGAAACTTTCTTCATTTGCCGCTTACCACTATTTTATTTTGTTTTTGTTGAAACTAAACCGAATTTTAATGCGTCCAACAACGGCAAATATACGAATATGAGTTTTTAGGAGTTAATTTTATGAAAAAAGTATCTGTATTATCGGCGGTTTTCTGTCTGTTTTTAGCGGGAAGCGTGCTGGCTCAAAATAAAACGGCTGATTTTGCCGGAAGTTGGGAATTCGACGCGGCAAAGAGTAATCTGCCGGAAAGAATGCGCGTCGAATCAGGAACGATGACGGTTACGCAGACGGACAAAAAATTAACCGTTGCGACTGATTTCAAACGCGCGTCGCCGCCCGACGCTCCGGCGCAGACAGGCGAAAACGGCGGAATGCGTCCCGACGGCAATCGCGGCGCTATGAGGCGCGGCGGCGGTGTGGTCGGCGGCGGAATGATGATGGGCGGCGGAAACGGCACGGTTACTTACAATCTCGACGGAAGCGCGGCAACTGCCGAATCGGAAACGCCCGTCGGCAGAGAGCCTTCAGCGGTTAAGCTCAGCGCCAAAACTGAAAAGGACGGCAAGCTGAAATTATCGTCCAGCCGCACGATTTCCAATCAAACGGGCAATTTGACGATTACAACCAAAGAAACTTGGGAACTGGCGGGCGACGGTAAAACTTTGAAGATTACGCGCCAAACCCAAACGCCGCGCGGCTTGCAAACTTCCGAGATGTTTTTTACGAAGAAAGATTCGGTTGACGCGTCGGGCGAAAGTTACAAAGGCAATGTCGTAAATGCGGCGAACGGTTCTCCGGCGACGAATCAAACGCCGAAAACAATTTCCAAAGGCGTGCTTAACGGCAGCGCGGTTATTTTGACGATACCGGCTTATCCCGAATCAGCCAGAGCAGTAAGAGCGAGCGGCGCGGTAAATGTTCAGGCTACGCTCGACGAGCAGGGAAATGTCGTTTCGGCAAATGCCGTTTCGGGTCATCCGCTGCTCAGAGCGGCATCGGTGGAAGCGGCGCGAAACTCCAAATTTGCGCCGACAACACTTGCAGGCGTTCCGGTCAGGGTAACGGGCATTATCATTTATAATTTTGTTCCTTAGGATTGGTTTTCAACTTCGGAAGATAAAGGCGGGAGTTTCGGCTCTCGCCTTTTTTTACACAGTTGGTATTTTTTTGTTTTTTTGCAGAAACACGCACGTCAGTAAGTGTGTAGAACTTTAAAGCATCCTTACTGCGTGCGTGTTTCTGCATTCAACTGCGTAACTTCTAAAAAAAGTAAATAACCGGAATAAACTTTGAACCTTAAACTTTGAATTTCACCTTTGGCTTTTACCGCACAAACCTTGTATTTTAATCTTCTATGGAATATCCGATGTGGGTTTGGATTTTTTTCTTTGCAATCGTTTTGATTGCGCTTTTCGTCGACATCGGCATCGTCAACCGGCGCGCGCACGTGCCGTCGCGCCGCGAAACCTTAACGTGGAGCGCGGTCTGGATTGGGCTGGCGCTCGCCTTTAACGTATTTATTCTCTGGCAGTTCGGCGCGGTGACGGCGAAACTTTTTTTAACCGGCTATCTGATTGAGCTTTCGCTTTCGGTCGATAATTTGTTCGTCTTTCTGCTTATCTTCAGCTTTTTCAAAGTTCCGAAAGAGTTTCAGCACCGCGTTTTGTTCTGGGGAATAATCGGCGCGCTGGTGATGCGGATGATAATGATTTTCGCGGGCGCGGCGCTGGTCGAGCAGTTTCACTGGATACTCTACGTGTTCGGCGTGTTTCTGCTCTACACCGGAATTAAAATGTTTTCCGACAACGAGGAAGGCTTTAATCCCGAAAACAGCCGAATGATTTCGACCATTACGCGTTTTGTCCCTATCTCAAAGCATTACGAGGGCGAAAATTTTCTGACGACAATCGACGGCAAACGAACCGGAACGCTGCTTCTGCTGGTTTTAATCGTCGTCGAGCTTTCCGATTTGATGTTCGCGGTCGATTCGATTCCGGCGATTTTCGGCATCACGACCGACAAATTCATCGTCTATACGTCGAATATTTTCGCCATTCTCGGACTGCGGACGTTTTTCTTCCTGCTCGCCGATTTAGCCGACCGTTTTCATTACCTCAAATACGGTCTGGCTTTCGTTTTAAGTTTTATCGGCGTCAAAATGCTTTTGCCGCTTGCCGCCGAAGGTTTGGTGATGAGTTTGGGCGCGGATTCGGCTTTCGGCGGTTTTCTAGACAGGTATCTGCATCACGAGTTTGAACAGCAGGTTATAAACATTTCGCTCGGCGTCGTGGTCGGCGCAATCACGCTTTCGATTATTCTTTCTCTGCTTTTTCCGCCGAAACAGACAGAATTAGGTGATAGGTGATAGGTGTCAGGAAAAATTAAGAAGCTAACACCTAAAACCTATTACCTACGACCTGATTTTAATGGACAATAAAAATCCAAGATTTTATGTCGATTGGTGGAACATCAGAAAAAGCACCGTTTACGGCGCGGCGGTTTTTGTCGTGCTTTTGGCGTTAATCGCGGGCGGCTGGTGGTGGCTGAAAAACAGTTCTTTTCAAACGAATACCGAGAAAACGAACGTTCCGAAGGACGCGGCGCAGATAATTTCCTTTGAAGGCGACGTGCGGATTGTCCGCGCTTCGACCAGAGAGACGATTCTGGTTACGCGCGAAACTTACGTGGCGGCGGGCGATACGATTTAGACGCAGGCGGACGGGCGCGCCCATGTGCGAATGATTGACGGCTCGATACTTTCCGTGCGTCCGAACAGCACGGTCGTCATCCGCGACAGCGCGTCGATTATGGGCGGCACGAACGTCCGCGTAACGCTCGACGACGGGCAAATCAACGTCAAAACGCAGGATAAAGGCGACGGCTCGGAAAACGTCGTCGAAATGCTCGAATCGGAAAGCGAGCTTAACGCGCAGACCGACGCCAGCTTTAACGCGTCAACCCGGACGCGGGCGGCGAAATCCGCATCAGCCGCGGCGGTGTCGAATCGAATACCGGCGGCGAAAAAGTTTTAATCAACGAGGGCGAATTTGCGACGGTCAACAACGGCGAAATATCCGCTAGAGAACGCCTTCTCGAAGCGCCGAAACTGGTCGCGCCGCCCGCTTCCGAACAGGTTACGACCGCGACCGAAATATCCTTCCGCTGGCAAAAGCCGGATTCGAGTTCGGCGGTTTCCTATCGTCTCCAGGTCGCCAAATCGCCTTTCTTTGCGGCGGATTCGACGGCAATCGAGCGCGACGGATTGACCAATCAGATTTTGAATCTGCCGAATTTCGCGCCGGGCGTTTATTACTGGCGCGTGCAGGCGTCGAGCGCTTCGGGGCAAATCGGCGATTGGAGCGAGCCGCGCAAATTCACCATCGTCAAACAATCCGGCGGCGAATCAATCTCGGCGGGCGAATGGCAGGTCGAGAGCGTCGGCGGAAACGTCTATCGGATACGCGGCAGAACCAGAGCCGGAACAATCGTCCGCGTCGGCGACCGCGAAACTTTTGCCGCTGCCGACGGCAGCTTTATCGTGCAGCTTTCGACCGGCGCGCCGAACGCCGTTATCGATTTGAGCGACGATAAGGGAAACCGCAGCCGTTACAATTTATCTCTGGCGACGGGAAACGCTGCCAGGCAGAATTAAGAATTCAAATTTCAAGATGAAATTCGACCATGTAATTTCGACTTGAAACGAACAAATAATCAGTTACGATAGACATATTCTCGTGGGAAATTCGCAGTTTCTAATGGCAAATTTGCTTGCTCGGCTTTCTAAAATACATTTCTCTATGCCGAAAATCGAACTCAAATACGGAAAATCACAGATTTTTTTCGATTACGACGAAAACCGCTTTGCCGTTTTAGGAAACGCCGACGAAAAGCGCGCTCTTAACGATGTCGAAATCGGCGAGCGGTTCGATAATCCAATTGATTCAAAAACGATTGAAGAAATCGTGTTGCCGGACGAAACGGTTTTAATCGTCGTGCCGGACGCGACGCGGGAGACGGCGAGTGGTCAAACGGTCAATCTTTTAATTCGCCGCCTGATTGCAAACGGCACGATGCCGCACGATATTCGCATTATCTTCGCAACCGGCATTCACCGCCGCGTAACCGAAGCGGAAAAGCGGGAAATTCTGACGCCGTTTATCGCCCAGCGTATCAAAACGCTCGACCATAACGCCCGCGATTTGGCGCAGATTGTCCGGCTCGGCGAAACGACGGACGATATTCCGATTGAACTCAACCGCGCTTTAACCGAACACGACCAAACAATAATCGTCGGCGGCGTTTCGTTTCACTACTTCGCCGGATTCACGGGCGGGCGCAAAATGATTTGTCCCGGTTTGGCTTCGTCCCGAACCGTTTCGGCAACGCACAAACTCGCCTTCGACTGCGAACAAAAAAACAGGCGCGCCGGCGTTGGCACGGGAATTTTGCGGGGAAACGCCGTTCACGATGCGTTTACCGAAATCGTCGAACGCTTCGCGCCCGCTTTTTCAATCAATACAATTGTCAACGACGGCGGCGAAGCAATCGAATTGTTCTGCGGCGACTGGAAAACGGCGCACGAACGCGCCTGTAAGTTCTATGCTTTGAATCACTCGGTTGAAATCGCCGAAAAGCGCGATTTGGTCATCGTTTCCTGCGGCGGTTTTCCCCGCGACATAAATATGATTCAGGCGCACAAAGCATTAGACGCGGCTTCACGCGCCTGCTCGGACGGCGGCACGATTATATTATTAGCCGAATGCGCCGACGGTTTAGGGCGAAGCGATTTTCTCAAATGGTTTGAAGCCGAAAACTCAAACGAATTAGCCGAAAAACTCTGCGCCAACTATCAGGTCAACGGTCAAACCGCTTGGAATTTATTACGCATTGCCGAAAACTTCAATGTTCAAATCGTAACTTCATTAACGGAAAACGAAACGCGCCCGATGCGTATGCGAAAGGCGCGTTATTTAGATGAAACTTTATTGGGAATCGGTTCAAGCGGAAAAGGTTATATTCTGCCGTTCGGCGCGAAGTTTTTAGTTGAAACTTAACGGCGGAGTTGACGTGGGCAAAAACCGGCTACAGGCAAGCAACGGGTTAAGAAGAACCGTTTTAACAAAGTCGCTGTTTCGCCCTCACGTCCATTGAATAGAGAATCAATCCACTGCCTCTGGCAGTGGTTTTTACTAGGCAGTGAGGCGAAACAGCAGACAGATTAAAATATATCTCCCTAGAGGTGTCAACAACTAAGGAGATATAAAATGAGTAAACGATTCAGAAAACAATCGCATACTATCTACGAGTGTAAATATCATTTGATATTTTGTCCAAAATATCGGTATCGAGTATTGACGGACGAAGTGCGGCAGTATGCCAGAGAGTCAATAGAAAAACTGGTCAAGCAGAAAGAAGAGTTAGAAATAATAGAGATGAATGTGCAACCCGACCACGTTCATCTGCTGCTATGGATACCGCCGAAGTATTCGGTGGCAAGCGTGATGGGATATTTGAAAGGAAAG
>JALZOE010000543.1 GCA_030857325.1 Acidobacteriota bacterium | reverse complement strand
GACGCAAGCGATTCAAGGCTGCTCGAAACGGTTTTGAAATTTCGTGAAAATTACGTTTCCGCCGACGCGCCGCCGTTTTTGCGCTGGGGAAGTTTGAAAGAAGGCGAAAAACCGGCGTGGCTCGTCAGAACGGCGAGCGGCACGGAAGAAAAGCTCAAAGCCGATAGTTTTACGTTTCAAATTGACGGCGATTTTCTGTTTCAAAACGCAGAGATCCGCCGATTTTGGCGCGATCGGTTTGCTGACGAAAGAAGTTCGAGCGAAGCCGATTCGGAAACGGGTTTATGTCTGGTGACAGGAAAGACGGAAACGGCGGTTTCAGCTTCGCACCTGCCAAAAATCGGCGGCGTTCCCGGAACATTGGCGATTGGTGCGTCCTTGATTTCGTTTGAGAAAAGCTCACCCGCCTTTTCGTCCTACGGTTACGAGAAAAGCTATAACGCTCCCGTCTCGTTTCCGGCGGTCGAAGCCTACACCCATTCCTTAAATTTTCTGCTTTCAAATCCGAAACATCGGTTGCGAATTGGCGATACGACACTGATTTTCTGGGCGCAAAAAAGCGAAGACGCAACCGATATGTTTTCAGTTTTGCTCGACCAGCCGGATGAAAAAACGATTAAGGATTTTATGAAAAAGCCGTTTACGGGCGACGGCAATCTTTACGATTTCGAGCGGGAACAATTTTACAGCGTTACTTTGGGCGGCAACGCCGGGCGCATCGTCGTCAGAAACTGGATACAAATGACCGTTTCGCAGGCGGCGGAGAATTTCAAAAAATGGTTTGAAGATTTGAAAATCGTCCCGATGCGCTTGCACGAAAACGACAAAATCGCGCCGCTGAATTTGTTTCTGCTGGCAAAATCCACCGTCCGCGAAGCGAAGGATTTGCGCCCTGAAGTTCCGACGCAGCTTTACCGCGCCGCGCTCGAAAACCACGCGCCGTCTTTGACCGTCGCCAAAGGCTTGCTCGACCGCATTGCGGTTGATTTGGCAAAAGACGGGAAAAAATCGCTTGGCAATCTGTCGCGCTTCAGCTTGCTGCGGCTCGTTATTAATCGAAATGAAAAGGAGAAGGAAAAAATGATAGATGAAAAACTGGACACGCGCATTACCGACCCGGCGTATAACTGCGGCAGACTGCTGGCGGTTTTTGAAGAATTGCAGGCGGCGTATCACGAATACCGGCTCGAAGGGGCGAGCGTCGTCGAAAAATACTACGGCACAGCGGCAGCTTCGCCCAATTCGGCTTTCGGAATTTTGTGGCGGCTGCATCAGCATCATTTGAAAAAAGTCGCCCGCACGAATCGCGGGAAATCCGAAGCGATTAAACAAAAAATCGCCGAAATCTCGATGAACTTTAAAAATCCGAATCCGAAGCTCGCGCCGCAGTTTCCGCGCTCGTTCAATTTACAGGAGCAGGGACGTTTCGCGCTCGGCTTCTACCAGCAAATCGCGGCTGACAAACAAGCTCGCGAAGCCTATTTGAGAAATAAAAAATCCGAAGAAAACACAGAGGGAGAACAGAATTAATGAACAACGAAATTTTATCGAACCGGCACGACATTTATTTACTTTTTGAAGTTACCAACGGCAACCCGAACGGCGACCCGGATGCGGGAAATATGCCGCGCATCGAGCCGAACACCGGGCGCGGCATCGTCTCCGACGTCTGCCTGAAACGCAAAGTGCGAAATTATATCGAAATGTTCAGACCGGAAAGAAACGGCAATGCTTTTGAAATATTCATTAAAAGCGGAGACGCTCTGGAAAAAGCAATTACCAAAGCCGAAGTCGCCAACGACAACAACGCCGAACAAACGGTGAAATGGCTGTGCCGCGAATTTTTCGACATTCGAGCGTTCGGCGGAGTTTTAAGCACGGGAAGCGGCGTGATGAAAGGTTCGAGTTACGGGCAGGTTCGCGGTCCGGTTCAGTTCACTTTTTCGCAGTCGTTTCATCCCATCAACCCGCTTGACATCACGATTACGCGCTGCGTGGCGACAGCCACCAAGGATGAGGAAAAGGAGCGCACGATGGGCAGCAAATTCGTTGTTCCTTACGGACTTTACGCTGCAAAAATTTACATTTCACCGGCGTTTGCCAAGCGCACCGGATTTACCAATCACGATTTGGACGTTTTGTTTGAAGCGTTGGGCAATATGTTTGAACACGACCGTTCTGCGGCGCGCGGCGAGATGATTGTGCGCGGCGTTTACGATTTTGAACACGTCGGAACGCAGCACGAAAACAACGCCGAGGCAAACAAACGCGAAGCCCGCGTAGGCTGCGCCCACGCGCACAAACTTTTTGAAGGAATCACCGTTGACCTCAAAAAAGATGCTGATGGTAATTATTTGAAAGAGTTTCCCGAATCGTTCGCCGATTACGAAGTTGTCTGTAACTGGA
>JALZOE010000123.1 GCA_030857325.1 Acidobacteriota bacterium | reverse complement strand
GATTGGTGGCGATGCGGTAAATATAAGTGGAAAAAGCGTAATCGGTATGATAACGCGCGAGTGCAAAATACACGCGCACGAAAGTTTCCTGCGCCAAATCGACCGCTTCCTCGTAATCATTCAAAAAACGATACAGATAATTCGTAATCGGGCTGCGGTAGCGATTCATAATTTCGGCAAATGCCGCTTCGTCGCCCTGTTTCGTCGCTTCGATTAACTCGTGGTCGGACAATTTCTTATTCGGCACAGCGGTTTGCAATACCTCCGCGCTCCGTTTCTCGAATTTGTCCAAAGCCATACATTCATAAACTTTTACAACATAATCTCTCGCAAAACAAAAGCCGCCCGACGATTCTCAAACACGCGCGACGGCTCAAAAGGTTGCAAAATAAGTGATAGGTGAAAATTTCCGCTTCACTTATCACTTATCACTTATTCCTCCGGTTTGACCGTTAAAACTAAAAACATCAGCTCGTCGGGTTTCGATGTCGGTAAAGTGCCGATAACGGTCGGCGTATTTTCGGACAAACCGAATTTTTGAATCGTCAGCCCGATTTGCTCGTAATTAACAATATTACTCGTGTTTCTAATCGGAATTCTCTGCCCGAATCTGAACGATTGAAATTGAATCGAATTTTGCCCTCTTTGATTAGGCAGACTTTGCAGTCCGTCTAACCTCCAATCTGAGAAAATCGGTGTTGAAACATCCTGATTCGTTTCGTTTGAAACACTTCTGAACTCTATGCCTCCCGTGTTGGCGACTCTTTGCAGATAAGTCGAATTCAGACGGTAATTTGAAAACGAGTAATTGGTTTTCAATTTTTTAACGACGCCGGAAAGCGTCTGCGGAACAGCGGTTTTATCGGCTGCGGTGTTTGAAGCGGTCAAGACCTGCAAAACGACTTCGTAACTCGGTTCGGCTTGTCGAAGCGGCGGGTTCGTTTGCGCCAAAGCGCCGGTCAAAGAAAACAGGCAGACGAGAAAGAAAGCGGCGACGGAAAAAATAAATTTCGGCTTGGTCATCAGATTTCTCCTTCATAGAAATAGAACTAGAAAAATAGAAAAAGTTTGTCGGTCAAACCCTTTCACAGACGAAGCGGGATAAAGTTGCAAAAAAAAATTCAGGATTCAATTTAGAAAATCGAATCCTGAATCCTGAGTTTTTAAATTTAATTTTTCCTAACTTTCCTGAAAAATATTTTCCTCGACCTTTTGACCGAAGGTAATTGTCTGCACTTCGGTTTCTTCGATTTGCTTGTCGTTTGCCCAGAGAACCGAGCGGAACGGATAAAGCGTTCCCTGCGCGTAATTGTAGTCGTAAAATTTGCGGCGATATTTCGTGTCGCCTTCGGCGTATTCGAGCATCATCACGCGAAAGGTTTTCGAGCTGATGTAATAACGCGTTTTGCGGTTCTGTTTGTCGGTTACGTCGAGCAGGTAGAAATCGACGCCCAGCAGTTTTTCGCGCCCGGTGAGCGCGATTGTCGAGCCGTTTTCCTTGTAGCGCAGAAGCGCTTCGAGGCCGTGCCGGATTTGATTTTCAAACGCTTTGGAAGCGTCTTCACGCGGCGTAAACACCGAATTGTTATAAAGTCCGAAAATTTTATCGCCGGTGTAAACAAGCGCGTATTTGGCGCTCGGAAATTCCTGCTCGAAACGAATGCGTTCTTTGTCGAGCGTGTCGGCGCGCATCACCCAGCGTTCGTAATTCGCCTGTTCGGTTTTGCCTTCGGCGTTGAGAACGCTGATTTTGCCGCGCTCAAGGCTCGTTTTACGAATCTGATTAAGATTAGCTCTGCCGCCCAAGCCGCCGTAAATCAAAACTGCCGATTCGGCAACCTGTTCGGCGGTAACATTTTTCGCCGCGTCAGCCGCTTTCTGTTTGGCTTCCTGTCTCTCCTTTTTGGAAGGTTTTTCGGAAGCCTGCTGCGCCGAAATGGTCGAGACACCGACCAGCATCGAAAAAGCGAATAATATAAAAAACTTAAATCGCAGAAGCACTTGTAATTCTCCTCGAATTTTTTCTTTTGAATTTATCTGTTAGCGGATTGTAGCACAAACTATTAAATCGCCACATTTTACCGCTTACGGGTTGAATGAATTGATGAACTTCGCGCCGTTTAAGATGCTTGCAATCCGAGAATATGCAAAACTAAACCTGTAAAAATTATAATTTATTTTCAGATAGCCGAAGTTTCAATCATCGAAATTATGAGCAGCAAAATTCAGGACTTATTAGACAAAGCCGCCGCCATAACCGCTTCTTCGGAAGATAAAATGAGTTCGGTCGCCCGCGCCGAGAGAAAGTTCGCAACAGAACGGGAAGCGGAAAAATGCTTCGGCGAGCTTAAAGGAAAACTTTTTCGCATCGAAGAATGGAACGCCGATTCGGGTTTATCGAGCTATGAGCTTTTCGACGAAACGGGAAAAACGTGCGAGAGAGAAACGGCAAAAATCGGCGATTTTATTAAAATTACGCTTGCCGGTTCGGGCAAAAGCGATTGGTTGAAAATCATCGACGGCGACAACGCGCCGAACGAAATCGTTTTAACCGTTCAGCCGTCTTATAATCCGACCGAAAACGAACCGGACAAATCCGTTACGTCGCATTTTTTCACCAATGAATCGACCAATAATTTTTGTTTGGAGAGAAAAGGCGCAACCTTAAATTTTTACGTTATCGGTCTGGACGAAAAATCCAACACGCGGGACGCGAAAAATATAATCGAAACGGCGCGCAACGTCGCCGCATCAAATCTCGGTCATTATCTCGGAATCCAAAAAGGCGAGTGGACGACGTTCTGCAAAAACTTTCTTGATAACGGTAAACGGTAAATGCTAAGTCATAAGATTGAAATTAACGATGAATGACAATTTACGGTTTACCATTATTCACCATTATGAACGTCGCTCTGGTCGAGCCTGAAATTCCGCCGAACACTGGCAATATCGCCCGCCTTTGCGCGGCAACTTTCACCGATTTGCACATTATCGGCGTTACCGGATTTCGGCTTGACGAAAAAGCCGTCAGGCGCGCCGGTCTGGATTATTGGGACGAGGTGAAAATTTATCGCCATATTGAGCTGGAAAATCTCTACGAGGCGCTTCCCCGCTCGCGTTTTATCTATTTTTCGACCAAATCCGACAAAATCTACGCCGACTTTAAATTTCAGGCGAACGATTGTTTAATCTTCGGACGCGAGACGCGCGGCTTGCCCGAAGATTTATTAAAAAGCAATTGGGAACGCTCGTTGAAAATTCCGATGCCGAATAAAAAGGTTCGCAGTTTAAATCTTGCGACATCGGTCGGAATCGTCCTTTTTGAAGCCTTTCGCCAAATCGGTTTTCCCGCCGAAAAATCGTCCTAAATGTTTTGCGAAACCTTTGCGACCGCGCCGCCGAAACTGAAGTTTTCAGCAACTTTTTTTCGTCTTCTTACATCTATACAGACAAGTAAATAACGCGACGATGTTTGATTTTGAAGTCGCTTACCTGGGAGAACAAGAAAAATGAAATACATAAGAAATTTATTAATTTTAGCAGTCGCAATTTTTGGTTTTTCGACGATTGATTTGCAGGCGCAGAATTACAACAACGGTCGAAACATTTCTTCGCGGACGGCGATTGAACGTCAAGTTTTCAAAGAAATTTTGAGACTTCCTTATTACGGCGTTTTCGATAATATCGCTTATAAAGTCGATGGCGGCACGGTAACTTTATACGGAAAAGTCGTTCGACCGACGACCAGAAAAAGCGCCGGTCGCGTCGTTCAGAGAATCACGGGCGTTTCAAACGTGGTAAACAATATCGAAGTTCTGCCGCTTTCAAACTTCGATGATTCGATTCGCCTCCGAACTTTGCGGACGCTCGCCAATAACGGCGGAAGTCTCTATCGCTACTTTTTGGGCGCGAATCCTTCGGTTAAAATTATTGTCGATAGAGGCAATGTAACGCTCGAAGGCTACGTGGCGAATCGCGGCGATTACAATCTGGCGAATATTCTAGCAAACGGCGTTCCCGGAGTTTTCAGCGTCAGGAACAATTTAATCGTTGAAAGAGAAAGAGGTTAATAGTCGGTAAAAACGATTTTGGAAAAAAGACCGGACAAAGAAAATTTTGTCCGGTCTTTTTTATTTTTTACGAGCATCTTTCGCCGCCGTTTCTTCAAATTCATCAATCGAACATATAATAATTTCCGGTGATAAATACTAAAGGTTTTCAAGACGACGGAAAATGAAACGACAATCGCTGAGCCGCTTTGCCTGGCTGTCGATTCTGGCGGCGGTTTTAACAATCAGTTTAAAGACGACGGCATATTTTTATACCGGTTCGGTCGGTCTGCTCTCCGACTCGCTCGAATCGCTGATAAATCTGGCGGCGGCTGTCTTTGCGCTGATAATGATTAAAATCGCCGCCCAGCCGCCGGACGAAGACCACGCTTTCGGACACGACAAAGCCGAATATTTTTCGAGCGGCATCGAAGGAATGCTGATTTTTTTCGCCGCCTTCGGAATCTTTTACACGGCAGTTCCGCGACTTTTTTCACCGCCGCCGCTCGAACATATCGGCGTCGGATTGTTTTTGACGCTTCTCGCCACGTTGATAAATTTAGTTGTCGGGCTGATTTTAATTCGCGCCGGAAAACAAAATCATTCGATAATTCTGGAAGCCGACGGACGACATTTGCTGACCGATGTGTGGACTTCAATCGGCGTGGTTCTGGGAATTTCTGTCGTCAGTTTGACCGGCTGGCTGGCGCTCGACCCGATAATCGCGATTCTGGTCGCTCTGAACATTGTCTGGACGGGTTTCCAATTGATTCGACGCTCGGCTCTCGGATTGATGGACACGGCGGTGACACCCGAAACTCAGGAAAAAATAGTGCGGATTCTCGACCGCTACGTCGCCGAAAAAAAAATCGATTATCACGCCTTACGCACCAGACAATCGGGCGCGCGAAAATTCGTTTCCGTTCACATTCTCGTCCCCGACGATTGGACGGTGCAGAAAGGACACGATTTGACCGAAGAAATCGAAAACGACATTCGCCAGGCGGTTTCGGATTCGATAGTTTTCACGCATCTCGAACCGCTCGAAGACCCGTCATCGTTTTACGATTTGGAACTTTTCCGCCGTAAATAAATATTTATTTAACAGTCAAAGTCATTCTAACGGTTGCCTTTTCTCCGCAAATCCGTCATCATTTTCGTTTGTCTTTTTATTCAAATTTATATCTATGATTTCTACAGAAAAAATACGTAACATTGCAATTATTGCTCACGTTGACCACGGGAAAACGACTTTGGTTGACGCGATGCTCAAACAATCCGGCACGTTCCGCGACAATGAAGCGGTTGCCGACCGCGTGATGGACTCGATGGATTTGGAACGCGAGCGCGGCATCACGATTATGGCGAAAAACGCCTCGGTTCATTACGGCGATTATAAAATCAATATTCTCGACACGCCCGGACACGCCGATTTCGGCGGCGAAGTCGAGCGCGTTTTGAAAATGGTTGACGGCATCGTTTTATTGGTTGACGCGGCGGAAGGCTGTCTGCCGCAAACACGCTTCGTGCTTCGCAAAGCTCTCGAATTGGGACTGCCCGCTATCGCCCTCGTCAACAAAATCGACCGTCAGGATTCGCGCCCCGAAGAAGTCCTGGACGAGATTTACGATTTATTTATCGACCTCGGCGCAAACGACAAGCAGATTGATTTTCCGGTTCTTTATTCGATTTCGCGCGACGGCGTGGCGAAAAAAACTCTGGAAGAAGAATCGAAAAACTTAAAGCCGCTGTTCGACCAGATTATCGAAACTATTCCCGCGCCGCACGCTTTGCGCGACGATTCTTTGCAATTGCTCGTTGCAAATATCGATTACAACGCGTTTGTCGGAAGATTAGCAATCGGCAGAATTTATTCGGGCGAGATTACGAAAAATCAGGAAGTTATCGTCGCCAAGCGCGACGGTTCGACACAGAAAACGCGCGTCAAAGAGCTTTACGTTTTTGAAGGAATGAAACGCGAGCCGGTTGAAAACGCGGGCGTCGGCGAAATCGTCGCGCTTGCAGGATTTGACGACATCAACATCGGCGAAACGATTACGCTTGTCGATAATCCGAAACCGCTGCCCGTCATTAATGTTGACGAGCCGACGATTGCGATGATTTTCGGCGTCAATATGTCGCCGTTCTCAGGAATTGACGGAAAATTTGTAACTTCGCGCCAGATTAAAGACAGACTGGAAAGAGAACTGCTCGGCAACGTCGCTTTGAGAGTTGCCGACACCGATTCGCCCGACCAGTTTAAGGTTTCGGGACGCGGCGAATTGCAGCTGGCGATTTTAATCGAAATGATGCGCCGCGAAGGTTATGAATTGCAGGTTTCAAAGCCGGAAGTCATCACCAAACGCGATGAGAGCGGCGCGCTGCTCGAACCGATTGAGCAGGTCGTCGTCGATTGCCCGGACGACTTTATCGGCGTCGTTACCGAAGCGCTCGGACGCCGCAAAGGTCAGATGATGAAGATGATTAACAACGGCACGGGCAGAGTGCGGCTCGAATACGAAGTTCCGTCGCGCGGTCTAATCGGTTTTCGCGGCGAATTTCTGACCGAAACCAAAGGCACGGGACTTTTGAACACAATTTTTCTGCGTTTCGACAAATGGCAGGGCGATATGAAAGGACGCGGAACGGGTTCGCTCGTTTCGGACAGAATGGGCGAGACGACGACTTACGCGCTTTACGCCCTGCAGGAACGCGGAAAACTTTTCGTCAATCCGCAAACAAAGGTTTACGAAGGAATGTTAATCGGCGAAAACGCGCGCGCCGTCGATTTGGATGTCAATGCGATTAAGGAAAAGAAGCTGACCAATATGCGAACGTCTTCGGCGGATGAAGCGATGCGCCTTGTTCCCGTTAAAGATTTATCTTTGGAAGAAGCGCTCGAATTTATCGCCGACGACGAGCTTGTCGAAGTTACGCCGAAATCAATCCGATTGAGAAAGCGAGTTTTGAAGGCGAACGAGCGTCCGAAGAAATAAATTTTTCGTTAATCGTTAATGGTAAAATCGTGAATAGATTTATTTCTATTCACGATTTTTATATTTACAATACTTCGGACAGTTTTTTGATGCTTGAAAACCAACAAATAGGGGCTTTCTAATTTTCAAATGTGATTTAAATCAAACTTAGGTTTTGACCTAAGTTTGATTTAAATAATAATTTCTATATTTTCCAACAACTTACGGAAATTACTAACTTAAAAACTGTCCGAAGTAT
>JALZOE010000122.1 GCA_030857325.1 Acidobacteriota bacterium | reverse complement strand
AGGCATTATCGCGCGAAGAGCTGGGGAGATTGCTCGAAGTTGTTGCGGTTCACGCAGGTGCCGGGCAACTAGTGCTAAACCAATTTAGTTTTTATAATGCCTTTTGAATTTCTCTCTCGCCTTGCTGATTGTAAATTGCCATTCAATTCGCGCCTTCTCCCGGTTGCGGCTTTGCACCCGCACGGCTAACTGTTCCGCCACCTCTTCCTGCGTCGGGATGCGCCGGTCAAGACAGTTGCGTGATAAACACGATAACTCAATCTCAGCCATATTCAGCCACGAACCCTTTTTCGGCGTGAAATGAAACTCGAATCGCTCGGTCAATTCCCGCGCCGTCACTGCCCCGAACCGCTCGTAGAAAGCTCCGGCGGTGTGCGTATTCAAGTTATCCTGCACAAGGACAATCTTCTCGACCTCCGGCATCTCCGCTCTGACTTGTTCACTCAGTTCTTTGAGAAACTCCGCATAATCAAGTTTTCTCCGCTGCTCGGTAACCTTTGCCCACCGCCTTCCCAAATGCGGCGCAACCGCGCATAAAACATTGCAAGTTCCCCGACGAGCATACTCATAATCTTCGCGGCGGCGCGTCCCATCAGCTTTCGCCGCCAACGGTTTGACCGTCTCGGCAAGCAATTGAAACGGTTTCTCATCAAAACAAATCAATAACTCCGCGCGCTTTTCCGCTCTTTGATAAACCGCCAGCACATCTTCCATTTTCGCCAGATATTCGCCCGTCAACTCGCCAATGCACCACTGTCGTATGAGCCACGGCTTGAGGCGACTTTTTTTAGGCGGACTCTGACACACTCGTCCGAGATGCTCTCCACCACCTTCATCTCCACCAATTTGTCCGCCAGCATCTGCATCGTCCACGACGTATTGCCGACAGGAGCCTCTGCACACGCCAAGGCAAGCAGCGTCGCTTCACCTCTGGCATCAAGTTTCGGCGGTTGCCCCGCCACGGCTTTTTCCTCAATGACGGCGGAGAGTTCGCCGGCTTGATAACGATGGTAAACATTGTAAATAGTCGGCAGCGAAACCGGCACCTGAGCTTTGATTTGTTTAGCATCAAGCCCTGCATCCCATTTCAATAAAACAATCACGCGCTGCAAACAGCGGCTTTTAACTTTGCCGGTCGTCACAAAACGCCGGGCTTGCTGACGTTCCTGGTCGGTTAATCGTAATCGGAAGGTGCTTTGATTTGGCATAATGATAAAATTATCGCCGAAACAAATTCTATTTTCAAATAACTAAATTGGTTTAGCACTAGTCGGAGCGCGGGCATCCTGCCTGCAATGAGTGCCTGAGCGCGAAAAATCTACATTTAAATTAAACGTCGTTTATAAATAAACTCGACTGACGCCACTTGCGCACCGTTTGCGAGCAGGATGCCCGCGCTCCCAGCCGGCTCGAAAATTCGCTTTTCATCAATATAATTCATTCGGATTTCCGACGATGATTTATTTTGTATCGAAAGCGAGCCGGAAAGATGTATCGATTCCGTGTCTAATCAAGATGTCTTCCGCGCGGCTGGATTTCTTTCGAGCCGAAGCAACGCGGCGAACGCGCGTTCGCGTCAAAAGATGCTGAAAAAACTTTCAATTCGGCAATCCATTTACAAGTTTCGGAATTTATGAAAATTCAAAGATTGATTCGCGCCTGCGCGCTTTTTCTCTCGATTCTGTTTGTTCTGCCCTTAACCGTTTCGGCGAAAGACGAATGGACGCGCGTCCGCTCGAAAAATTTTAATTTAATCGGAAATGCCGACGAGAAAAATATCCGCGCTGTCGGGGTTCGGCTCGAACAATTTCGCGAAGCGATGCGCCGGGTTCTCGATAAATTTAATTTCGATTCGCCTGTTCCGACAACCGTCGTCGTATTTCGCGACGCCGCCGCTTATCAACCGTATAAGCCGGTTAAATTCAGCGGCGAAACCAATAATATCGCCGTCGGATATTTTCTGCCGGGCGAGGACGTAAATTATATTACTCTCTCAGCCGCCGCCGATTCGCCCGAAAGCTACAACACCATATTTCACGAATACACACATTTTCTAATCCGCAACAATCTCGGAGAATCGATTATTCCGCCGTGGTATAACGAAGGGCTTGCCGAATACTACGAAACTTTCACGATTGAAGCGGACCAAAAAATAACGCTCGGCGGCGCGCAGAAAAAATCCGCCGCGCTGCTTTCGCGCAGCAGTCTTATTCCGCTCGACACTTTTTTCGGCATCAGCAATTATTCGCTGCACGAGCGCGGCGCTGATGCGGTCGGGCTTTTTTACGCGCAGTCGTGGGCGCTCGTGCATTATTTAATTCACGGCAGCGGCGGCGCGCGCAAAGCGCAGCTCGATAAATTTCTCAGTCTCATAATGGCGGGCAAATTGCCGAAAGCCGCCTTTACCGAAGCGTTCCAAACCGATTACGCCGCGATGGAAACGGAACTTAAAAAATATATCGAACAAAACACGTATCCCGCGACGAGCGTTTTGCTGAAAAATAAATTGAACGATTACGCGGAAATGCAGTCGTCGCTCCTGACCGAAGCCGAAGCCGAAGCGTATCTCGGCGATTTGTTATTTCATTCAAACCGCTTTGCCGAAGCCGAAACGCATCTGCAAAACGCTCTGAAATCGAATCCGAATTCGGGCGCGGCGCTCAACACGCTCGGACTTCTCAAACTGCGCCAGCTCGATTTTATCGACGCCCGCAAATATCTCGAAAAAGCCGTCGAATCCGACGCGGCAAACTACCTGGCACATTATAATTACGCGTATGTTTTGAGCCGCGAGGCGATGACCGAATTCGGTTTCGTCTCCGAATATAACGCCGACATCGCCGAAAAAATGCGTAAATCCCTCAGAAAAGCCATCGAGCTTAACCCGAATTTTGCCGAATCGTATAATCTTTACGCCTTCATCGGTATGGTTCGCAACGAAACGCTCGACGACGCGATTGAGTATTTGAACAAGGCTTTGAGAATCGCGCCCGGCAACCAGTGGTATCTTATTCATCTCGCCGAGCTTTATATGCGAAAGGAAAATTTTGCGGGCGCGCGCGTCCTCGCGCTGAAAGTCGCGCAAACCGCCGGAGACGAGCAATTAAAAGTTTATTCGCAAAACACTCTGCGGCTGATTAACTCGACCGAAGCCGCCTACGAAGCGATTAAAAACCGTAAAAAACGCTTGCCCGAAGACGGTATTTTAGATTCGATTTTAACGGACGAAGAATTTGCCCGCCTGCGCGCTCAAAGGATTCTCGAATCGCTCAACCAGGCTTTATACAAACCGAAACCGGGCGAAAAAAGAATTTTGGGATATTTGACCGAAGTCGTCTGCGAACCGCGGGAAATGATTTATTCGATAAAAGTCGGCGGCGAAGTTATAAAACTGCGAAGCGCGTCCTTTTATTCGGTAAATTTGACGGCATACAATTCCCAGATGGCGAGCTGGCAAATCGACTGCGGCAAAATAAAAAAGCAAAGCCTCTCCGTCATCATTTACCGTCCGGCAGCCAACGCCGGGGTAGAGATTTCGGGCGAGATTGTTTCGATTGAATTTGTGCCGGACGACTTTAAACTGCTCGACGCAGCGGTTAAAAATCCATTAAACTGAAACGTTTCCGGCTATAAATCGATTAACCTTAAAACAATTTTCCCTGAATATCGATGGCTTCGAGTATTTTCTTGACGGCTTCTTTTTTCGTCCGGCTGTCGGGCAGCCGCACGTTATCGACGTAGCTGTGAAATTCCTTCGGTTTGCGGCGAATAACTGCCAGACGTTTGCCGTCGTAATCAGAGATGATGCCGGTTTTGAGTTTGGTTTTACGCCAGTTAAAATTCATTGGTTATTCTATTCGTCGTTTTACGGCGAACGATTCACCCGCAGGTTTTCGATTCGGCTTTGTTATTGTCTATTTGGTATTATCAGTTTCGAGTCTTAATTAAATTTACAACGAAAACCCCGAAAAGGACAAAGAAAAAAGATACGGAACAAATAATTTATTTTGACGGAAATTTCACAAAATCAGGAAGTTTTAATCATTGGCGGCGGCGTTATCGGTTTATCTCTGGCGCGCTCGCTTTGTAAAAAAGGCGTTAAGGAAATCACGATTCTCGAACGCGGCGAAATCGGCGCGGAATCTTCATACGCCGCCGCCGGAATGCTCGCGCCGCACGCCGAAACCGCAAAAACTGACGATTTTTTCTATTTCTGCCACGAATCGAACCGGCTTTATCCGAATTTCGCCGCCGAATTATTCGAGGAAACCGGCGTCGATATTGAACTCGACCGCAGCGGAACGATTTATCTGGCTTTTACCGAAAACGATTCAAAGGACATCGGCGAGCGTTTTGAATGGCAGACGAAATCGACTTTTCCGGTCGAATATCTGTCCGCAAACGACGTGCGAAAAACCGAGCCGTTCATTTCGCCCGACGTGCGCGAAGGTCTGTATTTTCCGAACGATTGGCAAGTCGAAAATCGTAAATTACTGACCGCTCTGCAAAAATTTGCGGAATTTAACAGCGTCGCAATTTATACGAATACGGAAGTTAGAAATTTATTGACCGAAAACGGTAGAATAACCGGCGCGGAAACCGAATCGCAAAAATTTTCCGCTCCGACGGTCGTTTTGGCGACCGGCGCGTGGACATCGCTTTTAAGGTTGGAAAATCAAAGCCTGCCGCTTCCGAAAGTCGAACCGATTCGCGGGCAGATGATTAGTTTTCGCACGGCAAAGCGTTTGTTTGCAAAAGTTATCTACACGCCGCGCGGTTATCTCGTGCCGCGCACCGACGGCAGAATACTTTCCGGCGCGACGGTCGAAGATGTCGGTTTCGACAAAAGTTTGACCGGGAGTGGCATCGAATTTCTGCGGCAGAACGCGCTGGAAATTTCGCCGAGCCTGGCAAATCTCGAAATTTACGAAAAATGGGCTGGCTTGCGTCCGCGCGCCGCCGACGATTTGCCGATTTTAGGCGCAACTTCCGGGCTGGAAAATCTTTTTCTGGCAACGGCGCATTACCGCAACGGTATTCTTCTCGCGCCGCTGACGGCGAAAATTTTAGCCGACAAAATCACGGAAAATAAAGATTCAAAGTATTTGGAAGTTTTCAGCCCGCACCGTTTTCAAACGGCAAAAGCGTTTTAGAAGAAAAAGTTTCAAGTTGCCGGCTGCCGGTTTCCAGAACCAGTGAAGCAAAATTAAATTTAACGCCTGAAACCTGAAACCTATATACAAACGATGTATAAATTTTTAGCTTTAATTTTACTTTTATTGTCTTTAACGGCTTCGAGTCCGGCGCAATCCGGGCGCGTCGTGCCGAAGGCTTCGCCGAATCCGGCGGAAGATAATTCATTCCAAAATTTAACCGTCGAACAGTTATTCGCCGAAGCGAACGGTTACGCGAAAAAGAAATTCGCCGAATACGAGCAGAAGAAAATTTTGTTCAGCGAAAATATTTATTATTTTACGATTCGCGAGCAGCAAAAAATGGCGGCGAAATACGCGGCGGCGGCGAACGCGCGGCAAAATCTGACGGGCGCGGATTTTTATTACGCAGGAATGCTGAACTGGATTGCGGATAATTCGGACGGCGCGGCGGAAAATCTGCGGAAATATCTGGCGGCTGAAAACCCCGACACGCAAAAACTGCAAACGACGCGCTCGGTTCTCGTCGTCGTCGCGGCGCGGCGAAAAAAATTCGACGAAGCCGAAAAACTTCTCGGCGAATATTTGCAGAGCGAGCCGATAAAATCAACCGAGCTGGCGCGAATGGAAGGCGAGATTTCCCAGGCTTACGCGCGAGACAAAAATTTGGCGAAAGCCGCGCCGCACGGCGAGGAAGCCTACCGCGCAACGAAAAGTTTATTTAAGGAATCTTCTTCCCGCGCGCGCGGTTTAAGCGAGATGCTCAACGTCGGTCTTAATCTTTTTGAAATTTACAAAAACGGCGAAAAGCAATCCGAAGCCGATAAAACCCTTGAAGATTTACGGCAAACGGCGCTTTTAATCGGTTCGAGCGAAATTTATTTTGCCGCCGTCGATGAAAATATCGAGTATTTAATCGAAACCGGGCGCAAGCCCGAAGCGATGAAAATTTACGCGGACGCGGACGCGCAAATCGTCAGAGATTTTGTTTCCAAACCGGTGCAGGACGACATTATCCGCCGTCTTCGCCGACGCGAAAAACACTATAAACTGCTCGGCGAAATCGCGCCGGAACTCAAAGACATCGATAAATGGTTTCCCGGCGCGCCGCAGACTTTTGCCAATCTGCGCGGCAAAGTCGTCCTGATAGATTTCTGGGCGACGTGGTGCGGTCCTTGTCTGGCGGCGTTTCCGTCGCTGACCGAATGGCACGAAACATTTCAGAAAGACGGTTTCGTCGTTTTGGGTTTGACACGCTATTACGGCAGCGCCGACGGCGAAAAAGCCGACAACGCCGCCGAACTCGAATACTTGAAAAAATTCCGAAGCGAGAAAAAACTGCCGTATGATTTTGCCGTCGCGAAAAACCAAATTAGTCAGGCAACATACGGCGCGCAGGGTTTGCCGACCGCCGTTTTAATCGACCGCAAAGGCGTCATACGCTATATCGCCACCGGCACGAGCCGGACGCGTGAAGAAGAAATTCGACAGGAAATCGAAAAACTTCTGGCGGAAAAGTAAAAGTTCAAAGTTCAAAGTTTAAGGTTCAAGGTTTAGGATTTTAACTTTGAACCTTGAACCTTAACATTTGAACCTTGAATTGGTATGTCTCGAAAATCGAAAACGCAAAGTTTTTACGACCGCATCGCCGACGTTCATAATTTGATGATGAACGTCAACGGTTATCGTCATTCTGTTGCTAAATACCTTCGCTCGCAGCGGTTAAATCTCGACGAAAATTCGCTCGTTTTAGACGCCGGAAGCGGAACGGGAATCGTTACGCTCGGTTTTTACGCCGCCGGTTTTCACCCGCGTAAAACCTTTGCCGTTGATTTGTCGCTGAATTCCTTAAAAATCGCGAGAGAACAGTTTGAGCGCGACGGAAAAACCGACGCGGAAAATATTTGTCCGGTTCAGGCGAATGTTTTGCAGTTGCCTTTTGCGGACGAAACCTTTGATTTAATCGTTTCGTGCGGCGTTTTGGAATATGTTTCGGTCGAAGAAGGTTTACGGGAATTTGCCAGAGTGTTGAAAAAAGGCGCGAATCTGGTTTTGATTCCGGTCAGACTATCGCTTGTCGGCTCGGTTTTAGAAGTTTTGTATAAATTTAAAACTCATTCGATAAAGGAAACCGAACGAATCGCCCGACAGTATTTCGAGATTGCCGACGTTTACAAATTTCCTTTTACAGAAC
>JALZOE010000542.1 GCA_030857325.1 Acidobacteriota bacterium | reverse complement strand
CAGTTTGCCGTCGTAGCCTTTAGCGACGCTTTGCGCTTCGATAACCGTGTCGCCGAGCCGTTCGGCGACGGGAATGAAGATTTCCAAATCTTCGGCGAGCTTTTCCGATTGCTGCGACGCAAGCTGCTCGTAATCGTTAATACGCGCTTTCGATTTGGCGTGCCGACCTTTCGGCGACATCCGAATCCATTCAAGTTCGCGTTCCAACGTTTTTTGCCGCTTGTCTTCGGTTTTTTCTTCGCCTTTCAAACGAATCTGCTTCTGTTCGAGCCACGACGAATAATTTCCCTTATACGGAATTCCTTCGCCTCTATCGAGTTCTAAAATCCAACCGGCGACGTTATCGAGAAAATAACGGTCGTGCGTAACGGCGATGACAGTTCCTTCATATTTTTGAAGATGCTGTTCGAGCCAGCCGACGGTTTCGGCATCCAAATGGTTTGTCGGCTCGTCCAGCAATAAAATGTCCGGTTTTTGCAGCAGCAGACGACACAGCGCGACGCGCCGTTTTTCGCCGCCGCTCAAATTTTTAATCGGCGTTTCCGCAGGTGGGCATCGAAGCGCGTCCATCGCCATTTCAAGCCGCGAATCTAAATCCCACGCATCTGCCGCGTCGAGTTTTTCCTGAACTTCGCCCTGCCGCGCCAGCAATTCGTCCATTTGCTCGTCGGTCATTTCCTCGCCAAACTTCAAATTTATTTCGTCGAATTCCTGTAAAAGATTAACGGTTTCCTGCACGGCTTCTTCGACAATTTGCTGGACGGTTTTCGACTCGTCGAGTTTCGGCTCTTGTTCCAGATAGCCGACGCTGTAACCTTTGGAAAAAACGACTTCGCCGTTAAATTCCTTGTCCGTCCCGGCGATAATCCGCAAAAGCGACGATTTCCCAGAACCGTTCAATCCGAGAACACCGATTTTCGCGCCGTAAAAAAATGACAGATAAATATCTTTCAGCACAGGTTTTTTATCGTAAAACTTGCTGACCTTGACCATCGAGAAAATGATTTTGTTTGGTTCGTTATTATTGCTCATAAGATTGTTTTTAACCTTAATAAAATGTGTTGTAATTATTTCCCTCTTCCAATAATATAAACAATGAAATGTTCATTAATAAATTGAGAAAAATTAAATCCAAAAAATTACTTTTTTATCCTTATCGTTTTGTTATTTGTTATTACGGTTACTTTAGCATTTGTTCCGCATTATTCTTGTGCTTGTGGAGATGAAGGTAACACCAAAAATGTAGATGGTTCGGTATTAAGTCATCACGTCGAAAAAATTGCTGAAAACATTGCTAACGCTATTCGTGAGATTTTCAATTAATTAAATTTCCTCTCTAACTTTTAATTTCTTCTCGTCTAACAGTTATTCTGTCAATTCTATCTCTTTTAACCTCAAAACCAATTCCGGCTTTTTCAGGCGCGACGATTGTGCCGTTTTCCGTAACAGCAACGGCTGGCTCGATTACGTCTTCGCTCCAATAGCGTTTCGACGCCGAAACGTCGCCGGGCAAAGTAAATCCGGCGAGCGTTGACATTGCGATGTTGTGCGCGCGCCCGATGCCGGATTCGAGCATTCCGCCGCACCAGATTGGAATCGAATTCGCGCGCGCAATCGCTTCAATCAATTTCGCCTGCGCGTGTCCACCGACTCGTCCGAGTTTGACATTTATTATCTTGCAGCTTTCGAGTTCAATCGCTTTGCGCGCGTCTTCCGGCGAGCGGATTGATTCGTCGAGACAAACCGGCGTTTTTATTTCGCGCTGCAATTTCGCGTGGTCGAGCATATCGTCGTAGGCGAGCGGCTGCTCGAACATCATCAAATCAAACTCGTCCATTCGTTTGAATAAATCCGTATGGTCAAGCGAATAAGCCGAATTCGCGTCGCCCATCAATAAAATATTTCCAAACTTTTCGCGCACTTGTTTGATAACTTCAAAATCCCAATGCGGCGCAATTTTGATTTTTATTCTTTTGTAACCGGCATCGAGTTCGGTTTGAATTTTGCCGAAAAGCTGCTCGACGGAATCCTGAATTCCGATTGAAACGCCGCAAGCGATTTCCTGATTCGTGCCGCCCAAATGTTTCCAAAGCGGAACATTTAACGCCCGCGCTTCCAAATCCCAGACCGCCGTTTCAATCGCCGCCTTTGCCATTCGATTGCCGCGAACTCGTTTCATCAAATCCCAAACATTCGCCGCCGATTCGATTTCTTTGCCGACAATTATCGGCGCTAAGATTTTCTCGATTGTAACCCAAGCCGCGTCCGTCCATTCTTCGCAATACGAAGGAGTTTCGCCGCACGTCACTTCGCCCCAGCCTTCGTTTCCGTTTTCATCTTCGACGCGCGTTAAAATTATGCGGCGCTCGTAAGTTCTGCCGAAGCTCGTTTCAAAAAAATGGACGAGCGGCATTTTGATTTCGATTAGCTCGATTGATTTTATT
>JALZOE010000121.1 GCA_030857325.1 Acidobacteriota bacterium | reverse complement strand
GGGCGTACGGGCGCGCCGCTTTGAGCTTATGGCAGATTCGCAAAAGATACGAGCGTTTCACCTCGCTCAACGTCGAGATTAAAACCGGTAGAACGCACCAGATTCGCGTGCATCTGGCGCACATAAATCATCCGGTCGTCGGCGACGAAACTTACAACGGCGGGCGCGATAATAATATGAAAGACGAAACGATACGCGAGGCGATAAAAGATTTAGGCAGGTTTTTTCTCCACGCCGAACGCTTGAGTTTTACGCATCCGAAAACCGATGCGCGATTGGAATTTTACGCGCCGTTGCCGCAAGAATTAATGGATTTTCTTGCATTGATTAAATAGAAGGAGCGCGGACTTTAGTCCGCATTTACTTTCCGGTTCTAAGGCGGACTAAAGTCCGCGCTCCTTAGTTTTACCGGCTTTCTTCCGGCGCTTCCAGTTCGCTTTTCGGGTTGATTATCTTTCGCACCATACCGCAGCCGGCGCTCGTCTCCTTCCAGCGTTCGATTTGCAAATCGATAACGGCTAAAGCCGCCGTTTTCATCAATTGCGTTTCGCCGGTTAAAACTCTGATAAGTCCTTCTAATCCGGGATTATGTCCGACGAGCATAATCGCTTCCCTTTCGTCTTCTGTTTCGGCGATAACTTCCAGAAGCCGGTGCGGGCTGGCTTCGTAAATCCTTTCGTCGTAACGAATTTCGGCTTTTATCTGCGCCGTTTCCTTTACTAAAATCGCGGTTTGCCTGGCGCGTTTAGCGGGCGACGATAAAATTAAGTCGATTTGAAATTGATTGTCAAAGATTTTTTCGCCGACAAAAGGCATTATTTCCAGCCCGCGTTTGTTGAGCGGACGGTCGAAATCCGCCAGATTGTCGTCCTTCCAGCTTGATTTGGCGTGGCGCAGCAGAAAAACTATTTTCATATATCGGAAATTATTTGCTCTCGTTTGTCTCAACCATTTCGGCGCGGCTAATTTCGTGCAGAACAATCGGGCGCGGCTCAAAAATTCCTTTTAGGGTCGAATACACTTGTTTTTTCAAAGTTTTGTCTTTTTTTACCGCAAGTAGAACGTCTGTTACCGATAATATACCGGCAATTTCGCCGTTTTGATTGACGACGGGCAAGCGTTTTAATTGATGTCGGCGCATTTTTTTCAAAACGGATTTTATTTTATCGTCCGGCGCGCAGACGATAATCGCATTACCGTCAATAATTTCTCCGGCTTTAATACCGGAAAATTTTTTGTTCCGCGCGGCGACGGCAAGGCAAATGTCGCGGTCGGTGATGACGCCGACAAGCCGGTTCGCGGCGTCCGCAACCGGCACGACGCCGCAATCCTTTTGCCGCATTACAGCGATGACTTTCGTTAAATCGTCTTCTAAACCGCAGAATCCGACATCAACCGTCATCATCTTTTTTACTTTCATAAAATCGTCTAAAGTCCTTAAAAACCGAAAATTCTCAATTTACGATTTCGATTATACGTCCTAATATATAAAAAGATGAAAACACAAAAACTCGCTGCCATCGACATCGGCTCAAATTCGCTGAAGCTCGTCATCATCGAAGCCGCCGCCAGCGATTCGTTCACGGTGCTTCTTCAGGAGCGCGAGCGCGTTCGGCTCGGACACGAAACGCTCCGCAACAAATTTTTATCCGCCGAAGCCGTTAATCTTTCGGCGGCGGCAATCGCCAAATTTCGCTCGATTGCCGACAGCCGACAGGTCGATTCGATTATCGCCGTCGCCACCGCATCTGTTCGAGAAGCCCAAAATGCGGTGGAATTCGTGCGCGAAATCGAAAATCGAACGGGCGTTCACATAGACGTTTTGTCTTCGCTCGAAGAAGCCAGACTTATCGGCGTCGCCGCTGCGCAGTTTTTCGGCGCGGAAAGCAATTCGCTTTTGAATATCGACATCGGCGGCGGTTCGACCGAATTATCATTGATGAAAAACGGCGAGCCGCACAAACTTTTTTCGATGAAGCTCGGCGCGGTCGGTTTGACCGAAAAATTTCTGCTGACTAATCCGCCGCGCAATAAGGAAATCAAAAATCTGCAAACCGAAATCGCGTTCGCGCTCGAACAGCCCCTGCGAAAGATAAAAGGCGAAACGTGGAACGTCTCCAGCGGCACGAGCGGCACGATTCTCAATCTTGCTGCGCTGCTTAATTTCTCGCCGAATGGAAACGTCGCCGCCAAACCGCAGATTCAGCTTAAAAAACTCGCCGCTTTAAATAAAATGATGGCGAATCTTCCGCTCGCGGAACGCGCCAAACTGCCCGTCATCAGCCCGCAGCGCGCCGAAGTTATCGTCGGCGGCGGGCAGATTTTAGAAGGCGTGATGCGCGCTCTGCAAATCGACACGCTCGAACCGTGCGCTTACGCTCTGCGCGAAGGCGTGATTATCGATTATCTGCGGCAGATTGAAGCCGAATCGCTGCCGCCCGTCCCGGATGTCGAAAACAAAAAACTGCGCGACGTTTTCGCCGTCGGCAGGCGCTATAATTACGAAGAATCGCACGCGCTGCAAGTCGCCGATTTAGCCGAAAAAATCTTCGACGCGCTCGCGCCCGTCTATAATCTGAAACGGCACGGGCGAACTCTGCTCTCCGCCGCCGCGCTCCTTCACGATGTCGGCTATCACATCTCGCACGAATCGCATCACAAACATTCGTTTTATTTAATCAAACACTCGGAGATGACCGGATTTTCCGAAACCGAAAAAAACATCATCGCCAACATCGCCCGTTATCATCGCGGCGCGCTGCCGAAAGAAAAACATCTCGATTTTATGCAGTTGAGCGAAAAAGACCGCTTGCTTGTCGCCAGACTCGGCGCAATCCTGCGGCTCGCCGAAGCTCTCGACCGCGGACACGAAAATCACGTTTCGGGAATGAAATTCAAACTCGACAAGCAAAATTTATCGCTCAAACTCCTGAGCGACAAAGACTGCACAATCGAGCGCAAAGCCATCGAATTGAAAAAAGATTTGTTTGAAGCCGCTTATAACTGCACGCTGATTATCGAATTAAGCGGTTTAATGGAAATCAGAAAAAGTAGTCTGTAAATCTTTTGCTGCTAGTATTTGTCTTTTTATCTAACGGTTGGTTCAGACAAGCTTTCAACTCGGAGTGTTTTTAGGGGCGAATTTTATGATGTATTCTGCCGCTTTCTTTTCCGCCTGAGTTACTTGGGAATTTGATAATCTTTTACGCACTTCAGTAAGTCGCCTATCCGCCATTTTTGTAATCTCCAAGTCTTTCATCTGTTTGGCAAAGTGCTTTCCAGTTTTCGCCCATGCGTAGGCTTCACCATACTCAGCCTTCAGATGCCGACCGTCAGAATAAGCTGTCGCTAAGTGAATCTGTGATTCTGAAAAGCCGTTTTCGGCAGCGATTCTCCACATCCGTATTCCTTCAGCGTAATCTTGCTTAACTCCCTTTCCGTAATAAGTTAGATAAGCTAAATTATTGAACGCGCCGGTGTAACCCTTAGCCTCAATTGCTAAACGCCACATCACAGCAGCTTTACTAAAATCTTGTGCGACATTAGCGCCGGTATAAAATTCTACGCCTAAATCATATTGTGCTTCAGCTTTGCCAAGTGCGGCATCAACAGCTAACTCCTGTAGTCTGCAATCTGCTGTTGTTGATTTCTGACTATAAAGACATACACAAAAAAATAAAATTACAAAAGCAACATTCAATAATTTCATTATTCAATTTTCCCCTTGAAGACAGGTTAAACCTAAACGCCCGAAAATAACTCTTTTTTACATTACGACAAAACAATTTCCAAAAGGGTAGTTTTCGATACAAAAATAAGTTTATAGCAGCAAATTAACAAAATACTATTACCGAAAACAAAAACTTTTCATTCGTTCATCTAATCTGCACCGGAAACGGCACGAAAGACAAGATAAAAATCAGCAGCGTTAAAATCGCAATTAGAATTCTCGGAAAATTGAGCGGCGTGTTGTCGAGCGGTTCGGGATGGCGGACTTTGAGCATTACGGCGAGCAGAATCGTAAATAAAATCCCGCTCGGACTGCTGTAGAAAATCCAGCCGCAGATTGAGAGAAAAACCATTGCGACAAACGCGATTCTGCCCGTCCAGCGGTGAACCGTTTCGCCAAAAACGGCGTAAACCGCGTGTCCGCCGTCTAGTTGTCCCGACGGAATCAGATTCAAACTCGTTACCAGAAGCCCAACCCACGCCGCCGCCAGAAACGGATTGAAAAATCCTAAACTCGAATCGACGCCCAAAATTCGCCCCAGAAGCTGTATCAATAACGGGTCGGCAAAATACAGACCGCTTTGCGATTGGGTAAGTTTGTCGGGCGGAATCTGCTCCATCGTCAGCAGACCGATAACGGCAACCGGAATTAAAGTTATAAAACCGGCAATCGGACCAGCGACGCCGATGTCGAAAGTGGCGCGGCGCGAAGGCAGCGGCGAAACTATTTTGATAAAAGCGCCCAAAGTTCCGGCGGGACCGAGCAGCGGCGGCAGCGGAATAAAATACGGCAAGGTGGCATCGACTTTGCAAAGACGGCAGGCGACGTAATGACCGGCTTCGTGCGCCGTCAAAATCGCCAGCAAAGATACGGAAAAGCTCAAACCGTATTTTAAGGTTTCAAATTCGGTTGCCAAACGGTAAATCGTATTGCTGATTAACTGAAGATAATGAACGGGGAAAAAGCCGAAAAAGTGCAGAATTTCCGTCCACGTCTGCGGGTCGGCGTCGGGGAAAATCGGTATAAATCCGAACGGTTCGAGAACGCCCGCGATTGTTACGGTGAAAAGCGCGGCAAGCAGAAGCGCGGAGTGTTTCGCCCAGGTTCGCATCGTCGGGCGCATCGCTTCGCGGCGGTCGAAAAACTGGTTGGCGAGTGAGTTTAAGTTGGACACAAAAAAAATTACGAATTACGAAATTACGAAAACGAATGTCGGAAATCCTTTTTTAATTCGTAATTTCGTAATTTCGTAACTCGTAATTGACTACTTTTTCTTAACCGTTTTTGCCTGAAGCTCTTTGCCCGGCTTGAAGCGAATCGTTTTGCCCGCCGGAATCGGAACTTCCGTGCCGGTGCGCGGATTACGCCCGATGCCGCGTTTTCTCGGTTTGACGACAAAAACGCCGAAACCGCGCAGCTCGATGCGTTTTCCGTTGGCAAGCGCGTCTTTCATCGCGTTGAAAAGCGCATCGACCACCTGCTCGGCTTTTTGTTTCGGCACGCCCGTTTTATCCGCCACGCGATTGACAATATCGAGTTTAATCATATTTGGTATCCTTTTCGGAAAATATTAAAAGAAAAAACTTCTTTGAAGACCGTCAACTGAATAATAATGACCTAACTCTACATCTGTCAAGGTTTTGCAAAAAGATTTCGGCGAAAATCACGGCGGAATTTCACGCTTCGCCAATTGATTCGGCGTCTTTTATGCAATGAAAATTGTCGAAAAATAAGGCGTTTCGGTTTTTCGATTCACGGAGATATGCCGTGAAACTCGAAAAAATATTTTAATGTTTTTTCGGGAACTTCAAAGTGCGGAAAATGTCCGACGCCCGTCAGTTCGATAATGTCTTTTTGATGCGGCACAACCTCGCGGAATCTTCGGACGAGATGCGCGCCTGAAACTCGGTCGTCCGAGCCGTTGATAAAACGAAACGGCTGCGTCATCGTTTCGAGCGCGCCCGTCCAGCGCGCCCGATTCGTTTCGCGTTCGGTCATATAGCGAACCAGTTTATGCGCGATTCGTCGCCCGTCGTTACATTTGAAGATTTGCAGAAACTCGTTTAATTCCGCGCCGGTCGGCTGCGTGTTTTTACCGAAAACCGAAGCCAGATTTTTTTTGAAAAGCCGGTCGGAAATCAATCTGCCGAACACGAATCCAAGCGGACTTAAAAGTAATTTCTGGGCAAAAACCGGGCGATTGGTTTCGGGAAAAAGCGCGCCGTTTAAGAAACAAATTGTTTCAATCGAAAACTTTAAACGATGTTCTTCGGCGCGGGCGAGCAGTTCGAGCGTAATCGTGTTGCCGTAATCGTGCGCGAGAATGTGAAGTTTTTCGACGTTCAAATGTGAAATCAACGACTGCAAAACATCGACTTGATTAAACGTCGTGTAATTAAAGTTTACAGGTTTAGCCGAAAAACCGTAGCCAATCATATCGAAGGCGACAACGGAAAATTTTTCGCCGAGCGCGCTCCATATTTTATGGTAATCACGCGATGAAGTCGGAAAACCGTGCAGAAGGAGCAAAGTTTCGTTACAACTTTCGATTCGGCGGTAAAAAATCGAAAAACTTTTGTAGTCGAAAAATTCGCCGCCGGCTCGCCATTCGGTTAAATTCATTTTTTTAGAATAAAAGGTTTATGCGGTTTGGGCAAAAATGTTAGAATCTGAAAACACTGGTAAAAATTTTACGCGACACACGCGGGAAATCGAGGTAAATAAATGTTAGAAGACGGACAAAGCAGTAATATCGAAGACCGGCGCGGAATGAGCGGCAGAAGTTTGGCGCTCGGCGGCGGCGGTTTGGGAACGATTATATTGGCGCTGGCGATTTTTTTGTTCGGCGGCGACCCGAGCGCATTGCTCAGTCAGTTGGGCGTCGGAGGCGGCGCGCCGAGCGGCGTTCAACAACCGCAGCAGACACAGGCGAATCAGCCGCAGAACGATTCGCAAAAGCGCTTTACTTCGTCGGTTTTGGTAAGCACCGAAAGGGTTTGGAATCAGATTTTGCCGAAACAGGCGGGCGTCCGCTATGTCGAACCGAAACTCGTGCTTTTTGACAATCAAACGCAGTCCGCCTGCGGTTTCGCAAGCTCGGCGACCGGACCTTTTTATTGTCCGGGCGATGAAAAACTTTATCTGGATTTCTCGTTTTTCAACGAGTTGAAGAATCAGTTCGGCGCGCCGGGCGATTTCGCTCAAGCCTACGTTATCGCGCACGAAGTCGGTCATCACGTCCAAAATCTTTTGGGGACGATGGACAAAGTGAACGCCGCCGGAAACACCAACGCGCTTTCGGTCAAACTCGAACTGCAAGCCGACTGCTACGCCGGTGTCTGGGCTTTTTACGTCCAGCAGAGAGGCTTGCTCGAAGCGGGCGATGTCGAAGAAGCGCTTCGAGCGGCGTCAGCCGTCGGCGACGACAACATCCAGAAAAAAGCGCAGGGCTACGTCGTGCCGGAATCGTTCACGCACGGCTCGGCAAGAGAAAGAATGAGCTGGTTTAACCAGGGATTTCAAGGCGGCGATATTCGCCGCTGTAATACTTTCGGAACGAGGTAATTAAAAATTACCTGCCGCAGTTACGAGAAATTATTTAACTCCGACCGCTGCGAAGATTAAGCAATTTTTATGGAAA
>JALZOE010000120.1:1730-7420 GCA_030857325.1 Acidobacteriota bacterium | reverse complement strand
GCCGAAAGTTTAAAGCCAGAAACCAGAAACCAGAAACCAGAAACCAGAAACTTAATTAAATCCGAGCGCGGCGAGACCGGCGGGCGCGGCGATTTCGTCGAAATTCAAAGTTTGACCGGGCATATTCAGACCGACATCTTCGGGCTGTAAAATATTCAGCGTTCTGCCGAGCGCTTCGGACGCGATTTCCTTTAATCTGTCGGGCGTTAAATCCTTGCCGACGAGCAGAAGTTTTTCAAGAAAATTTTCGCTCTCGTCGTTGCCCAGCCGGTCGCGGTAAAACATAAGCAGACGATAAATTTCGTCGTCTCTTTCGCTCGCCGTGCAGGTAACGGAACGAACGACGGTCGGCTCGCTGCCGCGCATTACGAGCGCGACGAAACCGTCCGGCTGCGCGCTTATCAAAAGCGAATCGCTTTTTTTCCCCTTTTTATTTTTATCAAAAAGCCAGTTGGCTTCGCCGACGGCGCGCGGCAAAATCAAGCCCGCCCGCCAGCCGAGCATCTCGAACAGCGTTTCGTATTCGTCAATTACGCTGAGTTTGACGGCGGTCGCAAAATACCGCGCCTTGCCGTTCGCGTCGGCAGCGATTTTTTCGCGCGAAATCCGCATTTCGCCCGCCGGAATGCCGAACGTGTTCTCCGCTTTCCAATCTAAAACCTGCGACAGTTCGTCCTTTGACGCCGGTTCGTTATCGAGCGTTAAAATCGCCGTTCGCGCCGTATTGCTCGGCAAGGACACCGACCAGCGTTTCTGTTTCTGCAAACCGGCGTTCGACACCGCTTCCTGTAGAAGAACCGTCATTTCAGCCGGACTTTTAATATTTTGTTCGATAAAGCTCGGCTGGAGAAGATGCGGCGGCAGCTCGATTGTCGCCGCCTGCTTGATGCCGAATCGCCCCTTACCCGCTCTTTGCAAAGCAATCGCCGTTACAGATTCCTGTTCCAAGCCGAGCGCGGCTTTCGGATAATTCGGCTGGATTATATTTTCTAACATCTTTTCTAAATGGATAATGGAAAACGGATAATGAATAATATTAAAAACATCGAAACGATAATTATGATTGAATGCTTTTACCCGGTGTGTGGTCTTGTATTATCCATTCTCCATTATCCATTTTTCGTTATTTAATAATCTTCGTATTTTTTGCCTTCGTCGTCTTCGCCTTTGGCAAGACTTTTTACGTCTTTTAAGCCTTGCTCGGCGTCAAGCGAATTGGTGTCTTCACCCTGAATTTCCCGCCACTCGGCTTTTTCCGTTATCGGGTCAACCGGCAGCTCGCGCAGGTAATTGGCTTTTACCAAATCGTCGAGCGACTGCGGCAGTTTTCCTTTATCGGTCGCAAACTGGTCAATCTGACGGCGCATCTGCCACAAATTCTGGCGCAGAACGTTTTCCCGCGCCTGTTGAACGCTGCTTTGATAAGCGGGCAGAGCGACCGAAAGCAGAATAATTATAATGAACATCGTAATCATCAATTCGAGCAAGGTAAAACCGGCTTGAATTTTGGATTTTCGATTTCGGATTTTCGATTGGTCGTTAATTTCCGGTTTTTGTTTATCGACTGACCGCTGACCGCCGACCGCCGACCGCTGTTTTTTACCAATCACTGTATTTCTCTCCGTTCAACGCCTCGCCGTCGGAACTCGAACGCACGTCGAAAACGTTGATTTCATCCCAGCTTTCGTCGTCCTTTCCTTGAAAAGACGAACGAAACTTCCAATCGGCTTCGCCGGTCATCGGGTCAACCGGCATCTCGCGCAGGTAAACTTTGTTCAGTTCCTTATTTTCATTTAATTCCGTCACCTGTTTGTCGTCAAACGGGCGTCCGCCCTGAATATTTAAGCCGCGCGCCCGCACCTTGACGCCTTCGGCAAGCAGTTCGAGCGTCGGCGGGTAACGGTCGAGATTATCCGTCTCGAAAATTTTGCAGTCGTCAATCATAACGCGGCTGCGCGGGTCGGCTTGAGCGCCGCCTCCGCCCATAAATTGTTGAGCCTGATTGTTGTTTGCGATGCCGCCCTGACAAGCGCCGACTGTATCGCGTTTGAATTCGTCGATTGCCGAGCGCATCAAGCGCAGATTTTCACGCAGGCGCAGTTCCCTTTCGCGTTTCGCCGCGTTTTGCGTCAACGGAATCGTTCCCATCACTAAAATTGCAAGAACCGTTAAAGTAATAATTAATTCAAACAAAGTAAAACCATTGTCCGATTTTGGATTTTGGATTTTGGATTTTGGATTTTGTTTGTTTGTCATCGCTTATAAATCAAACGTCGATTACGCAATAATATTAAAACTTAATCGAAAAATTCTTGCCGTCGGCGGTTAGAAAATTCAAAATGTCGCGCTCGAAAGCCATTTCGTGTTTGCCTTCGGTTAAGGCTTCGACTTCGATATACGCCAGAATGCCCGAACTGTTTTCAGCCGTGTCTTTCGGCGACGACAGCGATATGAACGTTTTACCGGCTTGATTGAAAAACGGATTTACCGAAGTCTGCGCCATTTCTCTGCCGAAAACTTCGCCGAACGAAACATTTCTGACAGCTAGCTTTTTATCGTCGAATTTCATCCCCAAAACCGCCGAGCGAAAAGGGGTCGCGCTTCTGACCATAACGGCGATTTTCGTTCGCTCGCCCGCTTTCATTGCCGGTAAACCCGGCAGAAATTGAATTTCGGCGATTGGCGCGGTTGATTTCGCAGCGTCCGTTTCGGTTTTCAACGAAATTTCGCGCAGCCCGATTTTATTTTCAGCCGAATCGGCGGTCGGCGCGATTTGCAGAGTTTTCGCCGTTACGTCAATCGGACGAAGATTATTTATAATCGATTCCGACTTTTCGGACGATTGCGGCGCTTGAGCGGTTGTTTGATTTTGCGTAATTGTTTCAGTCGAAGCGTTTGTCTGCGACGCGGTCGATTTCGTGTAAGTCGGCTCTTCCGTTTTCTGGTCGGGCAACTGCACCTGCGCGACTGTCGGAAGCCGGCGGGCGGCGGCGAGCTGTTCTTCGATGTCGTCCTGAATAATCATCGCTTCCAGAGAACCACTCGTCGGAGTTGCGAGGCTTCCCGTCAAACGTTCAACTTCGTCTTCGGGCAGAATCGCCGGCGCGCGGATAACTTTCGGCGTAATTGCAATGACAATATCGACCTGCCGGTTGTCTCTGGTCGGCGCGGTAAAAAGTCTGCCCAAAATCGGAATCAAACCGAGCAGCGGCAAACCCGTTCGCCCGTTGCTTTGAATGCCCTGCGCGACGCTCGCCAGCATCAGCGTTTTATTATTTTGGATGCGCGCTGTTCCCTTTATCGTTCGTTCGGTAAAAGTCGGCGTCAAGGTGCTTGCGCCCGCCACGTCTTTCGACTCGATTTCCATCGTTACCTGAACGTCCTGATTCGGAAAAACAATCGGTTTAAATTTCAAGGTTAAACCGACCTGCTCGTAATTGATAACGTCGCCGACAAAACCGCCGCCGGTATTATTTTGGGTATTTCCGGCGTTATTAAATCCGTTTGAAATAGTCGCGCTTCTGACCGGAACGCGCTGACCGATTCTGGCTGAAGAATCTTCGTTATTAAAGGCGTGAATCTGCGTCGAAGCGATAAGATTCGTGTTTCTTTTCTCCTGCAGAGCTTGAAAACTGATTGCCGGAATGACGAGACCTAAACCGAGCGATTGAGTGATAAAATTAGCGCCCGTGCTGACATTTGATCTGCCGTTGTTTCCGAAAAGACCGACTGACGCCCGGTTTGAGCCGCCGAGATTAACGAGCGAACCGGAATCGCCTATCTGCGTTCCAAATTGCAGTAAATCGCTTTTCGTAACTTCGTAAATCGCCACGTCCATCACGACTTCGGCGCGGTCTTTGTCGAGAGACTTTATCAATTTGCCGATAAGCCGGATGTTTTCCGTAGTATCGCGCACTGTCAAACTGTTGGTCGATTTATCAACCAGAGCAATTGTCGGCGTTCTGCCGGGTTGCGCGGGAATCGCCGTTTGGATGATTTTTATAACTTCCGCCGGGTCGGCGTTTGCCAGGTAAAACGTTCGCAGAACAAGCTGCTGGTAATTCTGGCGGCGATTTTGATTGGCAACGAGAATCGTGCGCGGTCCGACCTTTTGGAAAAACAAACCTTCCTGCAAAAATATGTAATCGAGAGCTTTGGCGGCGGTTACGTTTCTGAGTTCAATTTTGATTTTTTTGCCTTCGAGCCGCGAATCGGTGTCGAATAAAACATTTAAATCGAGGCTTTTCGATAATTCCCTGATGAGAAACTGCAAATCGACTCCGCTCGGAAACGGAACGTCCTGAAGTCTTTCGAGTTTTTGCGGAACTACCGTGTCCGGCGCCGCCGTATTTTGATAGCCGGTCGAAACGAGTTTGACCGCGCCGTTTGCGTCAATCGTTTTTTCTTCAGGATTTTCGCCGTTCTGCACCGCCTGCTGAAGGCGCAGCATTCTTTCCATTTCTGACTTTGCAAGTTCGTTCACCGGGTCGTAACCGTAAGACTTGCGAAAAGCGATATACGCGCCCGCGTAATCTTTTTCATTTGCCAGCGCCGTCCCGCGCTTCATATACATCTGCGAGGCGTTAAAAACCGCGCGCGCGTAATGAAGCCGATACTCCGGGTTTTTCGGGTTTTCGGCAACCGCCAGCGCAAATTCTTCGGCGGCTTTGTCCCACTGCTCGGAGACTTCAGCGTTCATTCCCAATTTGAAATGTTTTTTGCCGTCGTTTCCCGCCAAAACCATCGTCGGCGAGAGCAGAGAAACGAACAGAACCAGAGAAAGTGAAAAACGGATGTAAGCGGAATGTCTCATATTTTTTTACTTGAAGCTAAACGATATTTTTTGATTTTCGGGAAAAATTGTCGCTGCCAGAATCTTCACACGCGACGCGGGCGTCAAAGTTTCAAAAACTTTTCCGACCGAACCAATCTAATTTTGCCTTATTCGGCAAATTTCTTCAATAAATATTATGAGAAATCTTATACAAAAAAGCCGAAAAACTTTTTGCGACAAGACAAAGGCAATCTATTTGCTCCAAAGCGCACAGCTCATTTCCTCCAACTTTTTCATCATCACGTCGGCTTTTTGTCTGCCGTAAGATAGTTCAAAATTACGTCTAAACTTCAGCAAATCTTCCAGTTTCGGCGGCACAGGAAAATGCGTTGCTTTATATTCGGTCTTTTATTTTATTTCGCCGTCCATTTTCTGAAGCTCAGCTTTTGCTCTTTTAGCAAAACTCTCGTCAAGTTGTTCGGTTCGCGGCGCGTCCGTTGCTCGAATAAATAATCGCTTGGCATTATCGACATTTCCCGCTTCATTTTCCAAAAGTCCGTAACGTAAAAGCGCGTAGATGTAGTTTGGATTGATTTTCAATACTTCTTCATAAGTTTTTCGTGCTGCCGAAACATCATTTGCGTTATGTTGCCAAACACCAAGTGTTGTTAAAGAGTTCAAATTTTTGGGGTTAAGTCTAACAGCTTCTTTTTGTTCTCTAATCGCACCTTGCTTGTCTCCAATTTGGCTTAACACATCTGCTAGCATTGAATGAGCAACAGCATCATTCGGGTCTAATTTGACGGCTTTTTCCAAAACGTCTTTTGATTTTTGAAAATACTCCGGCACATTTTCCGTTTCGTGAATCTCCTGATAGATTCCCGCCAGAATTGTTAATCCCTGTGCGTCTTCATTC
>JALZOE010000120.1:0-1720 GCA_030857325.1 Acidobacteriota bacterium | reverse complement strand
TGAGTTGTTCTCGTAACGCGCCGCGAAAATCTTTTCTCAAACGTAACTCAAGAGCTTTCTTTTCAAACTGCCGCGACTGTTCAAGTTTTGCCTGCTGGCTTTGAGCGCAAGCCGTCAAACTGACAATCAACATTAACAAAAGTGTTAACTTAAAATTATTTATTCCAAAAAGCACGGCTCATTTCCTCCAATTTATTCATCATCACGTTGGCTTTCTGCTTGCCGAAAGCCTGCTCAAAATTACGTCTATATTTAGGCAAATCTTCAACTTTCGGCGGAACGAGAAAATGCGTCGCTTTATACTCTGCCTTTTCCAGTTTTCTTCTTTCGGCTATTTTGTTTGCCGTTGTGTTATTAACCAAATCACCGATGAATGTTCCCCATTTATTAAATTCTTCAAGACCGCCGGCTGCGCCTGCTATTCGGGAAGCGTAAACTGTTCCCTTTGGATTGAGCGCGGGACTTTCATAATTTAAGTTTTTGGTTGTTGTGCGTTCTCGTTCATAACGTCTATCAGGTCTTACAGGCATATTTTTTTCATCTAAACGCTCAACCATTGTTATTTGCTTGCCTTCCGTCCTCAACGCGCCTTCCTGATAAAAAGTCGTTTCCGGCAGTTTCGTGGTTTTGATGTCGCCCTTCAAAACCGCGTCGCGTCCGAGCTTGCCGCCGGTTACGGTCGATTCGATGACGTATTTGTCCGTCGGGCTGAACTGGCGTTTTTGCGGGTCTTCGGCTAAATCCTTTTTCGGATACTGCGGCTCGCCGTTTTCTCTTTTGAATCGGCGCAGCGCCATTTCTTCAGGCGTCGTCGCGCGCATCACGGGAGCGTCGGTTATCTTCCAGCGCTCGATGACGCCGCCGAAGACGACTTCCGTCGTGTTTCTTTCGGCGTCGTCGGCTTCGTAATATCTGCCAATCATCGCGCGCGCGTAGGCTTGTTTTTTGTCGCCGATTTTTTCATAGAGCGACGCGGCTTCGCGGTTGACGAAGGCGGCTTCGCGGCGGTCGGCTTTGCCCGTCGCGCCGGTCGGGTTGTCGGCGATGTCATCTTTGGCGGCAATCTGCGCGATTTCCGACAGGCGCAGGCGAACGCCGTCGTCGAATTTCGCGTCACGCGGACCGGACTGCTTTAAAGTTTTGTCGGTGTCGAGCAGCAGTTCGGTCATTTTCAGGACGGCGTTCAACTGCAAATCATCGTAGCGGGCGAGCGATTTGACCGAATTGTAAATTTTTTCGGCTTCCGGCTGTCCGCTCTGCGCCATTTGCCAGAGTTGCTGCGCGGCGTCGGCTCGTTCCTGTCCCGTTCCGACGGTCAGCGAATTTATATTTCCGAGAACCTTTCCGCGCAATTCGAGGTCGGCAATGCCGCTCGTCAAAATTTCGTTGCGCTGCAATCGCTGTATGTCGGCGAGCATTTCGCGGTGTTTGTGCGTGGTGAAAGTCAATTTGTAAGTTCCGACGCCGCCCGTTTTCGCGTCGGCTTTGGCGCGGTCGATACGCGTGCCGAAATCGTCGCCGTCAATCCGTCCGCCGTCGCCGTTATCGTAAATCGCCGTCTAGCCGCTCGCTTCGAGCCGCGCCGCCCATTTTTCGGCAAAAACTTTCTGGCTTTCCGCGCCGAGTCCGCTTCGTTTGGCAAGCAGTGGCAAGCTGCGCTGGACAATATCCCACTGCATGTCGCTTTGCCGAACCGGAACGTCAATCGAAACGTCTGCGG
>JALZOE010000541.1 GCA_030857325.1 Acidobacteriota bacterium | reverse complement strand
TTCTATTTTGACCGCCGTGATTGTGATTTGCCGTGCGATTGTCCGCCGCGCCGTCCACGCCGTGCCGTCCGCGCTCGTTTCAAAAACAATCGTGCCGTCAATCGGATTGTGCCGCAGCCGCCAGAAGCGATGCTGCACCGCGCTGTATGCGAGCGAAACCGTTGTCGTCGAGCCGGCTTTTCTACTTTCGAGAAACAGCGAGCTGCCTTTGGCGCGGAAGCCGAACCAGTTGTCCTTATCGATTCCGACCGAAAAGATGGTCGCTGCATTGCCGGTGGTTTTCTGCGCCGCTTCGACGCTCGCCGCCGAGTCGGTTAAATTCGCCGCCGACGCCGAGACGTAGCCGCCGTAAAAGCTGCCGCTTGCGGAAGCGCGCGGCGTAATCGACAGCCGCCCGTTTTGTTCTTTGACAACGATGGAAGAATCAAACTGCGTCGAGCTTCTGCTCAGTATGCCGATTTTCCATTTCGCCGCGTCAATAACGCCGTCGTCGAAATTGTCGGTAAAAATGAGCGCCGCCTGCGTTGTTCCGATGATTGAAGAAAAGGCGAGAGCGAGAAAAACAAGTGATAAAGATATGATTCCGAATTTGCGTGCAAACCGCGAGTCGCGTTTTAACTTTCTCAAAATTTTTAGTTCTCCTAAAACTTATGACTTTGAAAATTGCCGTTTGAAAATGCGCCGAATCTCGATTGAATAAAAGTCATATTTTATTAAAAACTCAATCTCTATTCGGACGAGCGCACCGTTTATTGAACACACTTCTATCCGTCAAGCCCCGGCGGTTTCCCCGCAAATCGCGGTCGAACCGTTGGAAAGCCTTCAATTTTTAATTTCCGAAATTTTTACTTTTAAAGTTTGATTTCAGATTGCAGCCGACGAAGATTTCATCAGCATTTTGCAAAAGTATAGAAGACCGAAAAGCGCCGTTCAATATAAATGAACTGTAAAAAAGCGGAAAGTAATGGATAAAAACGCATTTTTCCGCAAATATCCTTCTTTTGGGGGATTGTTTTAAAAAGACGATTACTTTTCTCGAAAAATTTTGGATGGTTTCCGGCAAACCTCAGCGGTCGATTCAATTTCAGAAATATCGAAAAGGAAGAAATTATATGGCAAAAGAACAACAGAACGAAAAAAAAATTCTGGCTATCGACTGCTGCAAGCATATCTTAACCGCGTTTAAAGTCCTTACCGACTGCAGCGTAAGCGTTTTCGATTCGGTAAATAATATGAATACGGCATTTCCCGGCTGTGACCCGGATATGATTGTCATCGGAGTTATGAATATTCCCGTGCGGCAGATTTTCAGCAGTCGTCTGCGGCGTTTTTACCCGGACGTTCCGATGCTGGTTCTGCGCCGCGAGATTGCTAAGTCCGAAAAGCCCGGAAGGGAAATCAAAGGCGATTTTATACTGAGCGCTAATCGCCACCGGAATGATTTGGAGCTGGTCAAATGCGTGAGCGGTATTTTGCCTCTAAAGTATTGTTTTCATCCGAAACTCGAAGATAATTACGATTTAATCACTAACGTAACGCGCATTATCAGGGAACATTTTTCCGACCCGCAACTTAATCTCAATCAGGTTGCGGAGGAAATTCCCGCGGCTCCGTCAAAACTTTCGCGCATTCTGAACAAACACGCCGGCGTTAGTTTCCGCCAGCTTCTCAGGCACATCCGCATCGAGGAAGCCAAACGAATGCTGGCTTCGCACAGATATTCCGTAAAAGAAGTGGCAGCGCGCGTCGGATATACCGACAGCCACTATTTTTCAAGAAGTTTTAAGGAAATAACCGGCTTAAACGCGACGAAGTATGAATACAGCTCATACGATCTGCTGTCGAACTCAACGACATAAGCAGCCGGTTTATCAGGAAATTGAAAGTGTTCCGTCCGTCGCACCCGCAAAAAAAGGCGCGAAATTCGGGAATTCGGGAAAACAGATTTTTAATATGATTAGCGCCGAAAAAAAATCACAGTATTGGAATCATTTTACGGACAAATCGCGCAGTGTCTATCGTCCGAAACAGATAACCGACATCAGGCTCTCGCTGATTAAGGAAATTATTTTCGGCGACGATTTTCTCTGGCACGAATTTGTCGCGCACAATTACGTGCTGGATAAAACGCCGAACGAGCTGAGCGAAGCGTCGCCATTAAATTACAAAAACGCGCGCGCCAATTTCTGGGTGATGATTCGCAAGGTAATAAGCCGTCAATCGACGGATTAAACTGACACACGCGAAAATTTATTTTCATTTTTTTGCTTTATTTTACGGCTCGACAGCCGTCTTTTCAAAAAACTTTCAAATCGCAAACCTGCGCCGAAGATAAAATTTCGGCAAACGCATAAATCACAAAATCGGAGAAAATTAAATTATGAAAAAGCGAAATGTTCTCGTTACGGGCGCGGCAGGCTTTATCGGCTCGCATCTGGTTGACAGTTTGCTGACGGAAGGGTGCTGGGC
>JALZOE010000540.1 GCA_030857325.1 Acidobacteriota bacterium | reverse complement strand
ACCGACGACGCCGCCGACAATCGTTCCCGCGCCCGGAATGATGCTGCCGACTGCCGCGCCGAACGCCGCGCCCGCCATTCCCGCGCCCAAACCGACCGACGCCTCACCGACGACCGTGCCGATTGCCTGCGAGCCGGAAACTTCGTTGCGCCGATACGCGCCGATTTGGTCATACGCCGAAAACGCGCCGCTCACCACGCCGCCGATAACGCCCGCGCCGCCGACGCGTCCGGCAATCGTGCGCGCGGTTGCGTTAAAGGTTTGCGATGTAATAGTCGATGCTTCGGTTTGAGCGAGACGACTGACGACATTACGCGCCGCGCCGTTCGTATAAAGTCTTTCCAATCCCTGATTTGCCAGATTTGAACGGCTCAAACTGTTCGCAATTTGATTGCCGATTACTCTTTCGCCCGCCGCGCTGAACGTGCCGATGCCGCTTCCGACTGCCGTATTTGTCGCTAAAGTTTTCGCCGCGCCCGTGTAATCGCCGTTATTTGCCTGCTCGAAAATCTGCGGCAAGCTCGTAACAGCCGAAATCGCGCCGATTAATCCGCCGTTGCGCGTTTCATTTCTAAAACTTCTGATATTCTCCGGTATTTCGGGAACTTTGCCGGTTGTTTTCAATCCGGTTTTTCCTGTTTCGCCGAGTTCGACAAATGTCGTGCGCTGTGTGTTTTGTATTTCGGTGTTGTCAATCAAAAACTCGCGCACGCCGTATGTGCCGTTTTTGCCGTCGGTTCTGGCGGTTCGCCCGTCGTTGGTGAAATATTCATTGACGCCGAGCATTGAATCCATTTGTCTTCGGGCGTTGAAAACATCTCTTTCACTTTGAGACAGACTTTTTAAGTAAGCTGCGTCCTGCTTCTTAAACTTTGCCAACTCCGTCTTAAAATCAAGATTTTGCACATCTCTCCAAAAACTTCCCGGTTTGGAATGAAAATCGATGAAAGCATCGTGAACTTTGGCTCTTTCGGTCAAAATTTCCCAGGAAGGAGCGGTTTTGCCCTTTGTTCCATTGGCTTCGGTAACCGATAAAACAAAGTCCGAGAGGTTTTTGCGCTTTGCCGAAACTTCGTCTTTTACCCAATTTATATACTCGTCGCTGTAACCGACGCGCTTCATTGTCTCGAAGGTATCGAGCTTTGCTCCGGCTATTTCTTCCGGCGCGGCAACCCAGGTGTGCGGGCTTTCTTTCCGCGAAAATCTGGCATCGGAATCGGTTAAATGCTTTTGGTCGAGTATTCTGGCAAAGTATTTCGTTTCCTGATTCGCGCCGATTCTTTGGCGAATCGTTTCGGGCGATAAAGTTGTAAAATCTCCGCCGGTTTTGGCTTGGAAGCGAAGAAACTCAGCCGCTTTGACGACGCTCGCACCGCGCACGTCGAGCGGCGTGAAACCGTCTTTATTTAATGCCGCGCTGTAAGCGGCTTCGGCTCTCCGGCTGACTTCGACTATACTTTTCGGCGGATTTGCAGCCGAAGCCGGATTAACCAGCGCGTTTCTTTCTCGAAGATAAGTTTCTTGATAAGCGTTATCAGCTTTGACGGTCGATGCAGTCAATCGAATATCCCGCACATCGCGGAAAGCCGAAACGCCCGCCAAGCCCGGCACTAGAAGTTTTTCCAGGCGGTTCTTCTGTTGGGTGCCGTAGAGATTCATCTCCGAACGGCGCGACGACACGCCGCTCTTATCTTCCGGCGGCGGCACATTCGCTTTAACTGGCTTTTTTTCTATCGGTTGATGACGATGTATATAATTATTATTTTGTCCTTCTACTTTCGGCGGCATAACTTTTCTCCTTTTCTACCCAAATAATTTCGCAATTTCGTCCGCTAATTTTTGCGCCATTCGCGGCGGTAATATTAACCACCAATCACGCGACCTTAAATTGTCCAACTCATAATTCCTTTTGTTTTCAATATTAACGCGCTCAAACGGCGCGGGCAGATTGTTCGCCCAACTGCTCGAATAATAAATCAGCAACTTATCTTTTCCGCTCTCCGCTTTTATCGATTCTTCCCAGGGCTTTTCTCTGTTTAATAATTCGTTAATACTATCTGCAATAAATACAATATTACGTTTTTCAACCACTAAATCGCCTGTTATTTCGCCAGTATTTCTTGAGAGCGATGAAATGATTACATTATTTTCAATTATCCCAATATAAGTTTTTATTCTTGATGTGCTTTCGCTTTTAGTTATTTCTTCGTCGTTATCATATTCAAGCGGAAATTCACTCAAAACTTCCATTTTGCTCGAATCAATTATTTCGGCTTCTTCATTCATAGTTAAATAGTTATCGGCAGTTTTAAGAAAAAGTTTCCTACTTTGAAATACGAAAGTTAAAATCGCAGACGTTGTTTCTGTTGGCTGCCGTAGAGATTCATCTCCGAACGGCGCGACGACACGCCGCTCTTATCTTCCGGCGGCGGCACATTCGCTTTAACTGGCTTTTTTTCTATCGGTTGATGAC